>NZ_WWKH01000938.1:0-6276 GCF_009865595.1 Streptomyces sp. SID1328
CGTGGGATCGCCGGTCGCGGTCAGCGCGTCCCGGTACGCAGCCAAGGCCCGGCGCACCCCGACGGACAGGTTCACCGCCGTCGGCCGGGCACTTTCCAGCGCCTCGGCGGCCTCGTCCACGTCGAAGCCGCGCGCGGCGGCCAGCGCGACGCCGTACGCGCCCGCGATGCCCAGCACCGGCGCACCGCGCACCGCCAGCGCACGGATCGCCTCCACCAGCACGGACGCGTCCGTGCACACCAGCTCGACCTCCTCGGACGGAAGCCTCGTCTGGTCGAGAAGGATCAGTACGGGTCCTTCGGGTGGTTCCTCCCATCGGATGACCGGTATCTCGCTCGGCCGCTTGTCCTCACCGGGTCGCGCCTGCTGATCAGCCATGCGGTGAGTCTGCCCCGTATCCGGCGGAGAATTGATGGAGTACGGGGCCCACCGCACCAGGTCACACCGTGACCTGGCCATGGCACGATGGCTGCCAACCTGCCGCCGCGACCGCGGACGGGCATCGTGAAGGAGCTTCGATGAGTGACACGCCGGGCTGGGCTTCGCCCGGACCCGACCCGTCGTCCGAGAAACGGCAGACCGGCGCGCCCGGCGCCGCCGAGCCCATGCCCACCGACAAGCCCGCGCCGGCCGCGCAGCCGAGCGAGGCTCCGCAGAGCCCGGACGCGAAGATCTCGGACGCGAAGGGCCCGGAAGCCCCGGAGGCCAAGGCCTCGGAGGCCAAGGCCTCGGAGGCCAAGTGGGCCGAGGGTCAGCCGCCGCCCGGACAGTGGTCGGCGCCCACCGGCGCGCCCGTCCCCGGCCAGGCACCCCCACCGCCACCACCGGGCGCGGGCTGGGGCGGCCAGCCCCCCGCCGGATGGGGCGGACCCCCGGCCTGGGGCAACGGCTGGGGTGGTCCCCCGCCCGCCGCGAAGCCCGGTGTCATCCCGCTGCGCCCGCTCAGCATCGGCGAGATACTCGACGGCGCCATCTCCACCATGCGCGCCTACTGGCGCACCGTCCTCGGTATCTCCCTGACGGTGGCGGTCCTCACCGAGCTCTGCGCGCTCCTGCTCCAGGGCGTCCTTCTGAAGGACACGACCAGCACGCTCAGCGACCCCGACGTCACCCCGGCCGAGGCACTGCGCTCCCTCGGCTCGATCACGGCCGGTGCGCTGCTCGTCGGCGTGGTCTCCGTGGTCGGCACCATCGTGGCCACCGCGCTGCTGACGACGGTGACCAGCCGCGCCGTCCTCGGCAAGCCGATCAGCATCGGCGAGGCGTGGCGCGAGTCCCGCGGCCAGCTCCTCAAGCTGCTCGGCCTCCTCATGCTGCTGGCCCTCATCACCGGCGGCATCCTGGTCGCCGGCGCGCTGCCCGGCCTCGTCGTGGGGCTCGTCGCGGGCTTCGACGCGCCTGCCGTCATCCTGCTCGTCCTGGGCATCCTGGCGGCCGTCGTCGTCATGATCTGGCTGACCGTCCGCTTCTCCCTCGCCTCGCCCGCGCTGATGCTGGAGCGACAGGGCGTGTGGAAGTCGCTGAGCCGGTCGGCCAAGCTGGTCCAGGGCTCCTGGTGGCGCGTCCTCGGCGTGCAGTTCCTCGCCGGGCTCATCGCCAACATGGTCTCCTGGATCGCGGTGATCCCCTTCACCGTCATCGCGTTCGCCGTCAATGGCGAGAAGATGACCGCCCTGATGGGCACCGGCGCCCAGCCGGCCGGCTGGTCGTTCCTGCTCATCACCGGCATCGGCTCGGTCATCGGCGCCACGCTCACCATGCCGGTCAAGGCCGGGGTCACCGTGCTCCTCTACATCGACCAGCGCATCCGCCGCGAGGCCCTCGACCTCGAACTGGCCCGCGCCGCCGGCGTCCAGGGCTGCACCCCCGGCGCCACGCCCGGCCCGGTGCCGGGGAGCTGATGCGGTGAGCATGGCGGGGGGAGTTCTCACGGCGGCGTCGGCCATGTCCGGCGCCGCCCGCCTCACCAGCTTCGCGTCGCGCGGCTCCGGCGACGAACCGCCCGTGACCGTCCCGCGCGACCCCGCCCGCGAGGCGGCCCGCCGCGAGCTGGCCAAGCGGATGTACCACGAGAACGACCCCAGCCTGTTCCAGCGCGCCCTGAACGCGTTCTGGGAGTGGCTCGGCAAGCTCCTCGCCAAGGCCGCCTCGGCGACACCGGGCGGCTCGCTCGGTCTCCTCGTCGTGGTCCTGTGCGTCATCGCCGTCCTGGCCGCCCTGTGGTGGCGGCTGGGCACCCCGCACCGCAGCCCCGTCGCGGCCGCTCCGCTGTTCGACGAACGCCCGCGCACCGCCGCCGAACACCGAGCCGCCGCCGACGCGCACGCCGCCCAGGGCCACTGGAGCCAGGCGGTCCAGGAACGCATGCGGGCCGTCGTCCGCGCCTTGGAGGAACGCGCCCTGCTCGACGTCCGCCCCGGCCGCACCGCCGACGAAGCCGCCGCCGAGGCCGGCCGCACCCTCCCTGCCCACGCGGACGCACTCCACGCCGCCGCCCGCCACTTCGACGACGTCACATACGGCGGCCGCACCGCCGACCAGCAGACGTACCAACGCGTCGCCCGACTCGACAGCGACCTCGAACGCGCCCGCCCCACCCTGGTGACCAGCGCCGCCCCCGACGGGAAGACCGGATGACCACCTCGTCCGCCCTCACCGCCCGTCAGATCTGGACCCGCAACCGGGGGATCGCCCTCGCCGTCGTCCTGCTGCTGGCCGGTGCCGTCGCCATCGCCGTCATCCGCTCCCAGACCAAGCACGGCGACCTCGACCCCCGCTCCGCCGACCCCCGCGGCAGCCGGGCCGTCGCCGAACTCCTGGCCGACCGAGGGGTCTCCACCCGTGTGGTCACCACCCTCGACGCGGCACGCGAGGCCGTCGGCCCGGACACCACCCTCCTGGTAGCCGTGCCCGACCTGCTGACGCACCGCCAACAGACCCGGCTGGCCAAGGCCACGGCATCCTCCGGCGGCCGCACCGTGCTCGTCGCCCCCGGCGACTGGTCTGTGGGCCGCCTCGCCCCCGGCGTCACCGCGAGCCCCGTCACCACCCTCGAGACCACACTCGACCCCGACTGCACCCTCCCCGCGGCCCGGCGGGCGGGCAGCGCCGAGACCGGTGGCATCCGCTACCGCACCACCGCCGACGACGCCGACGCCTGCTACCCCAGCGAGCGGCGCGCCACCCTCCTCCGCCTCCCGGCGACCTCGGGCACCGGCGACACCGTCCTCCTGGGCGCGCCCGACATCCTCCTCAACAACCGTCTCGACAAGCAGGGCAACGCCTCGCTCGCCCTGCAACTCCTCGGCTCCCGCCCTCATCTGGTCTGGTACCTCCCCTCGCTCGCCGACTCCTCCGCCGCCGGCACCGGCCGCAAAAGCCTCTTCGACCTGCTCCCCACGGGCTGGCTCTGGGGCACCCTGCAACTGTTCCTCGCAGCGGTCCTCGCCGCCTTCTGGCGCGGCCGACGCTTCGGCCCGCTCGTCCCCGAGAGGCTGCCCGTCGTCATCCGTGCCTCCGAGACGACCGAGGGCCGCGCCCGTCTCTACCGCAAGGCCGATGCACACGACCGCGCCTCCGCCGCCCTGCGCTCCACGGCCCGCACCCGCCTGGCCCCGCTTGTCGGCGTCCCCGCCGCCCAGGCCCACACCCCGGAAGCCCTGCTCCCCGCCCTTGCCGCGCGTCTCCCCGACAGCGGCGAACAGGCCCTGCACTCCGTCCTCTTCGGAGCCCCGCCCCGCGACGACGCGGCCCTCATCGCACTCACCGACCGACTCGACGCCCTCGAAAGAGAGGTACGCCGTTCATGATGGCCCCGACCACTGACAGCGCCGGGAACACCGAGGACGCGGACGCCGCCCGTGCCTCACTGGAGACCCTGCGCACCGAGATCGCCAAAGCCGT
The DNA here is from genome assembly GCF_009865595.1 of Streptomyces sp. SID1328. Taxonomy (NCBI): domain Bacteria; kingdom Bacillati; phylum Actinomycetota; class Actinomycetes; order Kitasatosporales; family Streptomycetaceae; genus Streptomyces; species Streptomyces sp. SID1328. The sequence continues at coordinate 3,904 of NZ_WWKH01000938.1, forward strand.
GGTCGGCCAGGACCCCGCCGTCACCGGACTCGTCGTCGCCCTGTTGTGCCGAGGTCACGTCCTCCTCGAAGGCGTCCCCGGTGTCGCCAAGACCCTCTTGGTCCGCGCCTTGGCATCGGCACTCGAACTCGACACCAAGCGCGTCCAGTTCACGCCCGACCTGATGCCGAGCGACGTCACCGGCTCCCTCGTCTACGACACCCGCACCGCGGAATTCTCCTTCCAGCCCGGCCCCGTCTTCACCAACCTCCTCCTCGCGGACGAAATCAACCGCACCCCGCCCAAGACCCAGTCCTCCCTCCTCGAAGCCATGGAGGAGCGACAGGTCACCGTCGACGGCACTCCGCGCCCCCTCCCCGAACCCTTCCTGGTCGCGGCCACCCAGAACCCCGTCGAGTACGAGGGCACCTATCCCCTCCCCGAAGCCCAACTGGACCGCTTCCTGCTCAAACTGACGATCCCGCTGCCCTCCCGCGAGGACGAGATCGATGTCCTCACCCGTCACGCGGCGGGCTTCGACCCCCGCGACCTGCACGCAGCGGGCGTACGTCCCGTCGCCGGCCCGGCCGACCTCGAAGCCGCCCGCGCGGCCGTGGCCGAGACGACCGTTTCCGCCGAGATCACGGCCTACGTCGTGGACATCTGCCGCGCCACCCGTCAGTCCCCCTCACTCACCCTGGGTGTCTCCCCCCGAGGCGCCACCGCACTGCTCGCAGCCGCCCGCGCCTGGGCCTGGCTGACGGGCCGTGACTACGTCACCCCCGATGACGTGAAGGCCCTGGCCCTGCCCGCACTTCGCCACCGGGTCCAACTGCGCCCGGAGGCGGAGATGGAGGGCGTGACCACCGACTCGGTCATCAACTCGGTCCTGGCCCAGGTCCCGGTACCCCGCTGATGCCGCTCACCGGACGCGCCGCCCTTGTCGCGGCTCTCGGCTCCCTCCCCGTCGGCCTGCTGGAGCCCAGCTGGACGGGCATCCTCGCGGTCAACGGCTCCCTGGCCCTGGCCTGCGCCTGTGACTTCGCGCTCGCGGCGCCCGTACGACGCCTTGTCCTCACTCGCTCCGGCGACACCTCCACTCGTCTCGGCGAAACCGCCGACATCACTCTGACCGTCACCAACCCGTCCCGCCGCCCGCTGCGGGGACGGCTGCGGGACGCCTGGCCACCCAGCAGCTGGGAACCGGGCACCGAGGTCGAAGGCTCCCGGCACCGCCTGGACATCCCGGCCGGCGAACAACGCCGTGTGACAAGCCGGTTGAGCCCCACCCGCCGTGGCGACCGCCACGCCGACCGCATCACGATCCGCTCCTACGGGCCCCTCGGGCTGTTCTCCCGTCAGGGCACCCACCGAGTGCCCTGGTCACTACGGGTTTTGCCCCCTTTCACCAGCCGAAAGCATCTCCCGTCGAAACTCGCTCGATTGCGTGAACTAGACGGTAGGACAAGCGTTCTGACACGCGGTGAGGGCACCGAGTTCGACAGCCTCCGCGAGTACGTGCCCGGCGACGACACCCGTTCCATCGACTGGCGAGCCACCGCCCGCCAGTCCGCGGTCGCCGTACGCACCTGGCGTCCGGAGCGCGACCGGCGCATCCTCCTGGTGCTCGACAGCGGCCGCACTTCGGCCGGCCGCGTGGATGATGTGCCCCGCCTGGACGCCGCCATGGACGCGGCCCTCCTCCTGGCTGCCCTCGCCTCCCGCGCCGGCGACCGCGTGGACCTACTCGCCTACGACCGCCAGGTTCGCGCCCTGGTCCAGGGCAAGTCCGCCGGCCAGCTCCTGCCGTCCCTCGTCACAGCGATGGCCACGCTGGAGCCGGAGCTGGTCGAGACGGACGCCCGCGGCCTCACGGCAGCCGCCTTGCGTACCGCACCGCGCCGCTCGCTGATCGTCCTGCTGACATCGCTCGACGCGGCCCCCGTGGAGGAGGGCCTGCTGCCGGTGCTTCCCCAGCTCACCCAACGCCACACGGTCCTCGTAGCCTCTGTGGCCGACCCTCATATCGCGCGCATGGCACAGGGCAGAGGAGACATCGACGCGGTGTATCAGGCCGCAGCCGCCGCACAGGCTCAGCACGAACGGCAGCACACTGCCGAACAGCTTCGTCGCCATGGGGTGACGGTGGTGGACGCGACGCCGGAGGAACTGGCCCCCGCGCTGGCTGACGCGTACTTGGCATTGAAGGCGGCAGGTCGCCTCTGAGGCGTATTTCACGCCCCTCCCTCTTTGGAGGGAAACGGGCCCTGAACGCAGAAACCCCCCGCACCAAAGGTGCGGGGGTTTCCCTCAAATATAGTTCGGCGGCGTCCTACTCTCCCACAGGGTCCCCCCTGCAGTACCATCGGCGCTGTGAGGCTTAGCTTCCGGGTT
>NZ_WWKH01000939.1:0-2952 GCF_009865595.1 Streptomyces sp. SID1328
CCGACCGGTCCGCCGGCCTCCGGGTGAGCCAGACCGAGGGCGTGGACGTCTCCAGCCACCAGGGCAACGTCGCCTGGTCCAGCCTGTGGAGCGCGGGCACCAAGTGGGCCTACACCAAGGCGACCGAGGGCACGTACTACAAGAACCCCTACTTCACCCAGCAGTACGACGGCCCCTACAGCGTGGGCATGATCCGGGGCTCGTACCATTTCGCCACCCCCGACACCACCAGCGGCAAGACCCAGGCCGACTACTTCGTCGACCACGGCGGCGGCTGGTCCAAGGACGGCAAGACGCTGCCCGGTGTCCTGGACATCGAGTGGAACCCCTACGGGGCGTCCTGCTACGGCAAGTCCAAGAGCGCGATGGTGAGCTGGATCAAGGACTTCCTGAACCGCTACAAGGCCCGCACCGGCCGCTCCGCCGTCATCTACACGGCCACCAACTGGTGGAAGGACTGCACCGGCGACTACTCCGGCTTCGCCTCGTCCACCCCGCTGTGGATCGCCCGCTACGCCTCCACCCCCGGCACCCTGCCGGCCGGCTGGTCCACGCACTCCATGTGGCAGTACACCTCCTCCGGCAAGACGGTGGGCGACCACAACAAGTTCAACGGCTCCCTCACCAGGCTGCGGGCGCTCGCCAACGGCTGACGCTCCGGCAGCCCTCCGTGCGCGGGACCCGGCCCACGGGCCGGCCCGCGCACCGTCACGCGACCACCACCTGCCAGGCCAGCACCAGCCCGCCCGCGTACACCAGCGCCCCCAGCGGCAGCCCGCACCACGGCCTGAGTCCACGCCGCCGGGCCGCGACCGCGAGCGCCGCGCCCGCCGCCCACACCAGGCCCACCCACGGCAGCCCCCACATCAGCAGCAGACCGCCGCCGGTGCAGTGCAGCGGGTCCGGGCGGTGGATGCCGCAGTCGTCGGTGGCGAAGACGGCGACGTAGCACAGCAGCAGGTTCAGCAGCGCCCCGCCCGCGGTCAGCAGGCCGACGACCACCACGTAGGCGACCGGCCACGGCCGGCGCTGCCGCGTCCCCCCTGCTTCGTACCCGCTCATGACCCCACCCCTTGCTTCCCGCCGCTCCGGCACCACCGACGCTACGGGCCGCCCTTCGCCGGGCACTTGAGCGCGCGTACTCAGCCCGGACGGGGCCGCTACTCAGGACGGCGGCTTCTGAGTACCCGCACTCAGGCGTACTTCCAGCTCTTCGGGCAGGCTGAAGGCATGACGACGCCATCACCGAAGACTCCGGCACCGCGGCTGTGGGCGGGGCTGGCCGCGCTCGGCGTGACCGTCGCGTGCGGCGGGGCCGCGCTCTCCTGGTCCGGCAACGACGGTGACCGCCCGCGCGTGACCGACACCCGCGCGGGCGTCTCCTACGCCGTGCCCGAGGGCTGGCGTCACGACCCGGCGGCGGACCGGGAGTTGCTCGGCGCGTTCTCCTCCCGGATCAGCGGCGCCTCCGAGGCCGCCCCGGCCGAGGACGCCACCGTGCTGACCGGCGCGGCCGGGCGGCCCGTACCGAGCGCCGAACTGCGCCGGACCGCCGAGGGCGCCGCCCGCTCCAACGCCGCGTTCTTCTTCCCGGACGCGGCCCCCACCCTCACCGAGTCCCGCCGCACCGAACTGGGCGGCCGCACCGCCCACACCGTCGCCCTGGACGTCCCGCACGACGGCGGCACCGCCCGCGTGGAACTGACCGTGGTCGCCGGCAACCATCCGGCCTTCCTCCTCGCCCTCGCCTCGAACGCGTCCGACAGCCGCGTCCTGGCGGACGTGCACGCCGTGGAGGCCAGCGTCGCGTTGGACGGCAGGGCGAGCTAGGGCGGGGGAGGAGCCCGTAGTGCGCTCAGTACCGCCCACGCCACCGAGACGAACGGCACTGCCACCACCGCGCCGATCACTCCGGCCACGATGCTGCCGGCGATCACGGAGACCGCGACGACCAGGGGATGCAGCCGCACCGCCCAGCTCATCACCAGCGGATGCAGGACGTGCCCCTCCAACTGGCCGATGACCACGATGAGCACCAGTACCGCGGCGGCCGTCAGCGGGCCGCGCCCGGCCAGGGCCACGACCGTCGCCACACCGAGCGCCACCGGGGAGCCCACCAGGGGGACGAACGCGGCGAAGAACTCCAGCAGGGTCAGCGGCAGCGCCAGCGGCACCCGCAGGACGAACAGCACGATGCCGACCAGGATCGCGTTGGTCGCGGCGATGATGATGATGCCCCGCGTATAGCCGGCGAAGGTCCGCCAGGCGGCCCGGCCCGCCCGCTCCCACACCGGCCGGGCCTTGCTCGGCAGCAGCCGGACGCTCACCCAGCGCCACAGCTTCTCCCCGGAGTGGATGAAGAAGACCGAGGCGAACAGCGCCAGCGCCCCGCCCGTGATCACCTCCACCACCCGGCCGAGCCCGGACACCGCGCTGCTGAACAGGCTCGCCCGGTGCCGGGAGAGATAGTCCGTCACCTCCTGCTGCACCGCGGCCAGGCGCCCCGGACTCAGCCGGAACGGCGGCTGCCGCAGCCACTCCTCGATCCGGTGCACCCCACCCCGGAACTCCCCGCCCAGCCGCGTCGACTCGCCCGCCACCGCGTTGCCCACCAGCGCCAGCAGCCCCAGCACCAGCAGGATGCTGCCGATCAGCGCCACGGCCACGCTCAGCGGCCGGGGCATGAACCGGTCCAGCACATCGGCGAGCGGCCGCAGCACCGAGGTGACGACCAGCGCCAGGAACAAGGACACGGCGATGAGCTGGAAGCGGCCCAGCACGCTGAACATGCCCCAGACGACGATCCCGACCATGATGAGCCGCCACGAGTACGCCGCCGCGATCCGCAGCCACCCCATGGTCCGCTCGGCCACCGGGGCACGGGGTACGGACCGGGTCACCGAGGGCAGCCGCACGGAGTACGCCGGACGGCTGCCCCGCACCACGCCCCGC
>NZ_WWKH01000940.1:0-2176 GCF_009865595.1 Streptomyces sp. SID1328
GTGCGGGTCGGCTCGCCGCAGGAGCTGGCCGGGTGCCTGCTGCGCCACCTGAGTCCGGACACGGCCGTCGACGCCGTCGTGCTGTACCAGCACCGGCCCGAGGACGGCCTCGAACTCATCGGGTACGCGGGCGTCGACGCCGCCCTCGCCGGGCGCTGGCGCCACCTGCCCGAGGTGAACAGGCTCGCCCCGCTGGACTGTCTGCACACCGGCGCGCCGCGCTGGCTGGAGAATTTCGCCGAGGACCGGCGCAACTACGTGCTCCTGGACCCCTCGGAGCGGTGGCTGTCGCGGGCCTGGCTGCCGGTGCCCGGGGGGCCCGGCTCGGGCGTGGCGCTCGGCGTACTGCGTGCTGAGGAGGGTCCGTTCGAGCCCCGCGAGCGTCAACTGCTGTTGGGTGCGGCCCGGTTGTGCGCGGGGCGGCTGCGGGCCTTCGATGCGGACCGGGCCGGCGACGCGAGCGGCATCACCCCGTACGTGCAGACGGTGCTCGACGCGCTGCCGGGTGCCACCATCCTGCTGCGCCCGCTGCGCGCCGCGTCCGGCGCGGTCGAGGACTACCGGATCGAGGCCGTGAGCCCGGAGGCGGTCGACGTGTTCGGCAACACCGGGCGCGACATGCTCGGCCGGCAGATCCTGGAGAGCTATCCCAGTGTCGCGGGCGAGCAGTTGTGGCACGGCTATCTCACGGCGCTCACCACCGGCGTGCCCTTCGAGAGCGCGCCGTTCGCCTACCAGGACGTGGTGGACGGCGTACCGGTGACCGCCACCTACTCCGTGCGGGCGACGCCGCTGGGCGACGGGCTGCTGGTGAGCTGGCTGCGGCTGGACCCGGTGGACCGGCAGGAGCAGCGGCTGTGGGACGTGCAGCGGCTGGGCAATCTGGGCTGGGCCAACTGGAACCTGGTCACCGGCGAGACCTCCTGGTCCGCGCAGACGTACGCCGTGCTCGGTCTCAACGCGGCGCGCGGGCCGGTGCCGCTGGCGGAGCTGCCCGCGTTGGTGGCGCCGCAGGACGCGGCTCCGCTGCGCGCCGCGATCACCGAACTCGTCGACCGTGCCCGCCCCTTCGACGTGCCCTTCCGTATCGACGCGCCGAGCGGGGTACGGCACCTGCGGATGGTCGCGGAGGCGGTGACCGAGCCGGACGGCACGCCCGCCGAGGTGCACGGGTTCGTACAGGACCTCACCGCCCAGCGCAGCGCCGAACTCGCGCTGGTCGAGAGCGAGCGGGCGATGCTGCTCCAGCGCGGGGTGCTCCAGGCCGAGCGGGCGCTGGCCGACCGGCTGCAGCACGCGCTGCTGCCCCTGCCGGCCGGCCCGGTCAGCCTGGCCGGGCTGCGGGTCGAAGTCGCCTATCTGCCCGCCCAGTCGGGCATCCAGGTCGGCGGCGACTGGTTCAGCGCGATCGAACTCTCCGACGACGCGGCCCTGTTCGTGGTCGGCGACGTGGCCGGGCACGGCATCGGAGCGGTGGCCACGATGGCTCAGCTCCGCTTCACCGCCAAGGGCATGGTGGGTACGGGCTCCTCGCTGACCGGGGCGCTGACCCGGCTGAACACCCTGCTGCTGCACTCACGGGACGGCCGCTCCACCGCCACCATGGTCCTCGCCCGCTACGACCCCACGACCCGCGTACTGGCCTGGGCCCAGGCCGGGCACCCGCCGCCACTGCTGGTACGCGGCGGCACGGCCTGCTTCCTCACCCGGCCCGTCGGCATGCTGCTCGGCGCGAGCGCGACCCCGGTGTTCGACTCCGCCGAGGCCCGGCTGGAGCCCGGCGACCGGCTGCTGCTGTTCACCGACGGTCTGGTGGAGCGCCCCGGCGAGGACGTCCTCGCCGGCTTCGCCCGGCTCGCCGACGCGGTCCTCACCAAGGGTGGCGACAGTCTGGACTCGCTGCTCACCTCGATGCTGGTGGACGAGCACCGCGACGACGTGTGCGTGGTGGACATCCGGTTCCCGGAGGAATGAGGACTCAGCCGGTGCGGGACTCCAGGTCCCGGCGGGTGTCGTCGCCGTAGACGCCGGTCTCGTCGCCCCGGATGCCGTACCAGAGCTGGAACCGGGCCACGGCTTCGGTGAGTGGGGCGTCGTAGGGGCCGGTGGCGGAACCGTCGCGGAACACGTCGGGGATGCGCAGAAGGCGGCGGCGCAGCTCGGTGACCTCGGGGCC
>NZ_WWKH01000941.1:0-2035 GCF_009865595.1 Streptomyces sp. SID1328
CCCAGCAGCCGGGCGCCCAGCAGGGAGCCCGCCAGCAGCGGCAGCCCGAGTACCGTGACGGTGAGGCCCCCGCTCACGGACAGCACGGTGACCGCGTACACGAAGCCCACCACCGCCAGCGGCAGGTTCAGCAGGAGATGCGCTATCTCCTTCCAGGTGTGCGCGTCGAAGGCGAGCCGGGCGGACGGCGGACGGCCAAAGTCGCCGGCCGGTCCGGCGGCGGGAGCGGGAGCGGTCATGGCGGCCAGCCTGCCGTGCCCGAAGGCCCGTACGCCATGCGGTGGACCGCCTTCCGGGCCCTGGGGAAAACCCCACCCCCGGCTTCGCAGCCCGTCACGGGCTGCTTACCGGCGCTTTATCAGGGCCTAGACTCCCGTGCGTACGCAAACCTCCGGCCGCATCCGTCACAGGGCGCGCGGAGGTCACGGAGGACACCCGGTCAGGGAGCGAGGGACGGACGGTGCGGGAGACGTTGGGGGTGACGACGGTCGCCGCGGGCGGCACCACGTCGGACTACTTCGGGTCCTACTCGGTCGTGGGCCTGCTCGCCGTCGTCGGCGTGCTCTTCGTGGCGGCCGCCTTCGGCGCCGGCCGCCTGCTGCGGCCCGTGGTGCCCACCCCCGAGAAGCTCATGACCTACGAGTGCGGTGTCGATCCCGTCGGGGAGGGCTGGGCCCACACCCAGGTCCGGTACTACGTCTACGCCTTCCTGTACGTCATCTTCGCCGTCGACTCGATCTTCCTGTTCCCCTGGGCGACGGTCTTCGCCGCCCCCGGCTACGGCGCGGCCACCCTGGTGGAGATGTTCATCTTCCTGGGCTTCCTCGCCGTCGGCCTGCTGTACGCCTACAAGAAGGGCGTCCTGACATGGACGTGAACCCGGCCGCCCCCGAGCCGGTACTGCTGCCCGAGCCGAAGCGGCTGGGCGCGCTGGCCCGGCTCGCCCCGGAGCCGATGAAGGTCGTCCTCAACTGGGGCCGCCGCTACTCGCTCTGGGTCTTCAATTTCGGCCTCGCCTGCTGCGCGATCGAGTTCATCGCCGCGTCGATGGCCCGCCACGACTTCATCCGGCTCGGCGTCATCCCCTTCGCACCGGGCCCCCGCCAGGCCGACCTGATGGTCGTCTCCGGCACGGTCACCGACAAGATGGCACCCGCCGTGAAGCGGCTGTACGAGCAGATGCCCGAGCCGAAGTACGTCATCTCCTTCGGCGCCTGCTCCAACTGCGGCGGGCCGTACTGGGACTCCTACTCCGTCACCAAGGGCGTCGACCAGATCATCCCGGTCGACGTGTACGTGCCGGGCTGCCCGCCCCGCCCCGAGGCGCTGCTCCAGGGCATCCTCAAGCTCCAGGAGAAGATCGCCCGCGAGTCGCTTGCGGAGCGGTACGGCAAGGGGGGCGCGGCCCGGCCGTCCGCCGCCGCGCTCCAGAGCGACCTGGTGCATCCGCCGGCGGCTCCTTCCGCGGAGGGGACCGAGCGATGAGCTGGCTGCCCGCCCCCGTGGAGGAGCTCTTCGGCCCCGACGCCACCGCCGAGGAGTCGTACGACGTCCTCACCGTCGACGTGCCTCCCGCCGCGTGGCTCACCGCCCTTGAGACGGCTCGTACGACGCTGACCTGTACCTATTTCGACTGGCTGAGCGCGGTCGACGAACCCGGTACCGGGTTCCGGGTGTCCGCCCACGTCGTCGCCCTGCACCCGGTCCGCCGCCTGCTGGTGCGCACGACCGTCCCGCACGAGACGCCGGTGCTGCCGAGCGCCGTCGGCGTGTACGCGGGCGCCGCCTGGCACGAGCGGGAGACCCACGAGATGTTCGGGGTCGACTTCACGGGCCACCCCGCGCTGGACCACCTGCTCCTGCCGGAGAACTTCGAGGGCCACCCCCTCCGCAAGGACTTCGTCCTCGCCGCCCGCGTCGCCAAGGCGTGGCCGGGGGCGAAGGAACCGGGCGAGTCGGAGCACGGCGGCCCCAAGCGGCGCCAGATGCTGCCGCCAGGGGTGCCTGATCCCAACGAGTGGGGCCCCCTGAAGGG
>NZ_WWKH01000942.1:0-5949 GCF_009865595.1 Streptomyces sp. SID1328
ACCACCTCGCCGTGCACGTTGGTGAGTGTGACGGTGGCGTCGCGCACGGGGCTGCCGTCGGCGGTGAGCACGGCGCCCGCGAGGCGTCCGGCGCCGCCGAGGACCACGTCCAGCTCGACGGGGCGTTCGCCCACGGTGACGGAGACGGCCTGCGGCTGGTGGCCGCCCGCCGCCGCGATGAGCACGTAGGAGCCGGCGCCGGGGGTGGCCAGCGCGTAGCGGCCGTCGTCGCCGCTGGCGCCCCGGCCGATCTGCACCCCGCCGACGTCGATGAGGGTCAGCGCGGCGCGGGGCACGACGGTGCCGTCCGGGTGCTGGACGGTGCCGCAGACCGCGATCCCGGCGGTGTGCGGCACGCGGGCCTGGGGCGGTACGGGGATGCCCGGCACGGTGTCCGGGTCGGTGGCAAGGGGGGCGTGCTGGGACACCAGGGGTTTCTCCTTGAGGAAGAAGGCGATGATCAGGCCGAGGACGAGCACCGGCACCAGGTAGAGGAAGATCCGGGGCATGGCGTCGGCGTAGGCGTGGATGTAGGCGTCCCGCAGCGCCGGGGGCAGCGCGTGCACGAGCTGCGGGGTGATCGCCTCGGGGTCGGGCAGCGCGGCCGAGGCGTCCGCCGGAAGGTCCTCGCGCAGGGCGTCGGTGAGCCGGTTGGCGAAGAGGGTGCCGAAGATGGCGGCGCCGACGCTGCCGCCGATCTGCCGGAAGTAGTTGTTGGCGCTGGTGGCGGTGCCGAGGTCGGCGGGGCGGACGGAGTTCTGCACGGCGAGCACCAGGACGGGCATGACCAGGCCGATGCCGGTGCCGAGGACGGCCATCCAGGCGCTGTAGGACAGCCGGGGGGTGTCGGCCTCCAGCCGGGACAGCAGCCACATGCCGAGCGCGGCGAGCGCCGCACCGGCCACCGGGTAGACCTTGTAGCGGCCGGTGCGGCTGATGAGCTGGCCGCCCACGATGGAGGCGCCGACGATGCCCGCCATCATGGGCAGCATCAGCAGTCCGGACTCGGTGGCGCTGGCCCCGTCGACCATCTGGAGGAAGGTCGGCAGATAGCTGGCCGCGCCGAACAGGGCGACGCCGATGACCAGTCCGACCAGGCCGGCGACGTTGAAGACCGAGTCCCGGAACAGCCGGAGCGGGATGAGGGGTTCGGCGGCGAAACGCTCCGCCACCACGAACAGGATGACGGCGGCGAGGGCGCCCGCGCCGAGGCCGATGATCTCCCTGGAGCCCCAGGCGTACTCGGTCCCGCCCCAACTGGTCAGCAGCACCAGGCAGGTCGAGGCGATGGCGAGCAGCAGCGCGCCGGGCACGTCGAGCCGGGCGCGCTTGCCCGGCCGGGGCAGCTTCAGCACGGCGGCGACCACGGCGAGGGTGACCAGACCGAAGGGGACGTTGATGTAGAAGCACCAGCGCCAGGAGAGGTGGTCGGTGAAGTAGCCGCCGAGCAGCGGTCCGGCGACGGAGGCGAGGCCGAAGGCGGCGCCGATCAGGCCCATGTAGCGGCCGCGCTGCCGGGGCGGCACGATGTCCGCGATGATCGCCTGCACGCCGATCATCAGGCCGCCCGCGCCGATGCCCTGCACCGCGCGGAAGGCGATCATCTGGTCCATGCTCTGCGCGCGCCCGGCGAGGGCGGAGCCGATCACGAAGACCAGGATGGCGAACTGGAAGACGCCCTTGCGGCCGAAGAGATCACCGAGCTTGCCGTAGAGCGGCAGGCCGATGGTGGAGGTCAGCAGGTAGGCGGTGATCGCCCAGGACATCTTGTCCAGGCCGTGCAGCTCGCCGACGATCTTCGGCAGCGCGGTGGCCACGATCATCTGGTCCAGCGCGGCCAGCAGCAGCGCGAGCATCAGCCCGACGAAGACCAACCGCACCTGGCGCGCGCCGAGTCCGGGTGCCGGGGCGGGTGGTGGGTCCAGGTGTTCGACCGGAGCCGGCACCGCCTCGGTGACCGGCTCCTCGCACACCAGCGTCGTTCCGCCCACGTACCGCTCCCCTCGCTCACACCTGTCGCACATCCCGCGTTACGCGACAACTGCGAACACATACGGCGAGTTACGGCATGAATCCGGTCTCGGCGGAGATCACTCGAACCGGTGAGGGGAGCAACGCCCCCCGCACCGGCCGGTGTTTGGAAGGTTCAGCCCTCGACCTGGGCGGCGAGCCTGTCGAGCACCGAGTCGTAGATGCGGCCCAGGCCCTTGGGGGCGAAGGTGCGCTCGAAGAAGCCGCCGATGCCGCCGGCGCCCTTCCAGGTGGTGGTGACCACGACACGGGAGCGGCCCTCGTCGGCAGGGGTGACGCGCCAGGTGGTGACCATGGTGGAGTTCCGGTCCTTCTCGACCAGCTCGCCGGGGGTCGGCTCGCCGACCTCCATCAGGCAGTCGCGTACGCGCTTGCTGGTGGCCTGGAGCTTCCAGTGCACGAGGGTGCCCGCACCGTCGCCGCCCTCGCGGACCTCGTACTCGCTGAAGTGCTCGGGGAGCAGCTTCGGGCGGGTGGTCCGGTAGTCGGTCAGCGCGTCGAACACCCTGTCGGCGTTCGCCGCGACGACTCGTTCCGTAGTGGCCTCGACCTGCGCCATCGCTCTCCTCCACGACCTGTTTTCCAGCGTTTCGGATCAGCCAACCACCCCGGCACCCCGGCTCCAAATCCGGGTCCGCCCGATCATGGGAACAGATGTTCTATTGTGGGGAACGAGCTACCGAGGAGGCGTCATGCGCTGGGAGAACCTGACCGACGAGTCCGGTGGTCACGGCCGGACCCCCGACGGCGCGCTGTTCGGCGCGGACGCCGTGGTGACCCGTACGTTCGACACGCCCGAGTTCAAAGGCATCACCTTTCACGAGGTGCGGGCGCGGTCGATCCTGAACCGGGTGCCGGGCGCGTCCCGGATGCCGTTCGAGTGGACGGTGAACCCCTACCGAGGCTGCTCGCACGCCTGTGTGTACTGCTTCGCCCGCAAGACGCACAGCTATCTCGACCTGGACACCGGGCTCGGCTTCGACTCGCAGATCGTGGTCAAGGTCAACGCGCCCGAGGTGCTGCGCCGCCAGCTGGCCTCGCCGCGCTGGGGCGGGGAGCACGTGGCGATGGGCACCAACGTGGACTGCTACCAGCGTGCGGAGGGCCGGTACAGGTTGATGCCGGGGATCATCGACGCCCTCACCGAGCGGGCCAACCCGTTCTCCATCCTCACCAAGGGCACCCTGATCCTGCGCGACCTGGACCGGCTGGTACGCGCGGCCGAGGTCACCGACGTCGGCATCTCGGTCTCCGTGGGCTTCACCGACCCGGCCCTGTGGCGCACGGTGGAGCCGGGCACCCCGGCGCCCGAGCGACGGCTGGACGTGGTGCGTACCCTCGGCGAGCACGGCATCGGCTGCGCGGTGCTGATGGCCCCGGTGATCCCCTTCCTCAGCGACCAGCCCGCCCAGCTGCGCGACACCGTCCGCGCCATCGCGGAGTCCGGGGCCACCTCGGTGACGCCGCTGGTGCTGCATCTGCGGCCCGGCGCGCGGGAGTGGTTCATGAGCTGGCTCGCCGAGCACCATCCGCACCTGGTGGCCCGCTACCAGCGGCTGTACGCGGGCGGCTCCTACGCCCCCACCTGGTACCAGCGCCGGGTCACCCGCCAGGTGCACGAGCTGGCACGGGAGTACGGCATCGGGCCGACCCGCGCGGGCGCCACCCGGCGCATCCGTCCGGCCCGGCCCGACGAGCGGCCGGCGGAACCGGAGCCGACGCAGCTCACCCTGATGTGAGGGCGTTCGAGGGCATCCGGCGACCCGTTCGGGTCAAGTACGGGGCGGACGGGCTCCGGGCACGGGGATCGCAGGGACGATGCCGCGAGGACCGCATCCCCCGCGGTCCGCGCCATCCTCCGTCCCGTGGAGTTGCCACGCATGAGAACACGCGCAGCCGTGCTGGGCGCGACGGCCGTCCTGCTGGCGGCCTCGGCCACCGCCCTGCCCGTCCAGGCCGCCCCCGCCCCCGCCGCGCCGGGCCTGGCCTGGAAGGACTGCGGCACCCGCGACTACCCGGCCCTTCAGTGCGCCTCCCTGAAGGTCCCGCTGGACCACGCCCGGCCCGCCGGGCGGCAGATCTCGCTCGCCCTGTCCCGCGTCCCGCACACCGCGCGGACCTCCCAGGGCCCGCTCCTGGTCAACCCCGGCGGCCCCGGCGGCAGCGGGCTCAGCCTCGCCGGGTACATCGCCTCCGCGCTGCCCGCGAAGGTGGCCGCGCAGTACGACGTCATCGGCTTCGACCCGCGCGGCGTCGGCAAGAGCGCCCCGGCATTGGACTGCGCCCCGGACCACTTCACGCCGGTACGCCCGGACACCGTCCCGGCCACGCCGGAGCTGGAGCGGCGGAACCTGGACCGGGTGCGGTCCTTCGCCGCCGCCTGCGGCAAGGCCCACGCGGACGTGCTGCCGTACATCGACACCGTCTCGGCCGCCCGTGACCTGGACTCGGTCCGCGCGGCCCTGGGCGCCGGCCGCCTCAGCTACCTCGGCTACTCCTACGGCACCTACCTGGGCGCGGTCTACGCCAAGCTCTTCCCGTCGCGGGTGCACCGCCTGGTGCTGGACTCGATCGTGAACCCGACCGGCGTCTGGTACGAGGACAACCTCACCCAGGACCACGCCTTCGACGCCCGCCACAAGGCCCTGATGGCGTGGATCGCCGTGCACGACGAGGCGTACGGCCTGGGCACCGACCCCGCGCGGATCGAGGCCGACTGGTACGCGATGCGGGCCGCGCTGGCGAAGGACCCGGCGGACAGCAAGGTGGGCGCCGCCGAGCTGGAGGACACGTACATGCCGGGCGGGTACTACGACGGCTACTGGCCCTACCTCGCCGAGGCGCTGGCGTCCTGGGTCCACGACAAGGACACCGGGCCGCTGGAGCAGGCGTACGAGAACTTCGCCGCCGTCGACGCGGGCGGGGACAACAACTACAGCGTCTACACGGCCGTCCAGTGCCGGGACGCGCCCTGGCCGCGCGACTGGCGCCGCTGGTCGCGGGACACCTGGGCGGCCCACCGCAAGTCGCCCTTCATGACCTGGAACAACGCCTGGTACAACGCGCCGTGCGCGTTCTGGCCCACGCCTCCGCGCGAGCCGGTCAACATCGCCAACGGCAAGCTTCCCGCGGCCCTGCTCTTCCAGGCGACGGACGACGCGGCCACCCCGTACTCGGGCGGCCTTATGGCCCACCGTCTCCTGGCCCACTCCAGCCTCGTCGTCGAACAGGGCGGCGGCAACCACGGCATCACCCTGGCCGGCAACTCCTGTCTCGACGGCCATCTCACCGCCTACCTCACCGACGGCACGGTCCCGCGTGGCCGCGGCGCGGTGGACGCGGTCTGCGGCAAGTCCCCCGCCCCGAAACCCCTGGACGCCAAGACGGCCCCCGCCGCTTCGAAGGGCTCGACCCTCCACGGCCTCCTGGGCTTCCGCCACTGACCCCCACCGGTGCCCGCCACCTCGGCGGGCACCGCAAGATCCGGGGGCGCGCGGCCGGTGCCGCTCTCCACGCTCCCCGCCGTGGACACCCGGGCGGGCTTGAGGCCCGGACGGCGCCGAGGACGGCACGTCGGTGCCGGCGGTGCGGTACTTCAGGTCTCAACTCCGCTGCTGCTGACGCGGGATGCGCCCCAGCGCGGTCACGGCGGCCTCCGCCAGGGCCGGGTGGGCGAGCGCCTCGGTCAGTACCCGCTTCGCCCGCGGGTCGGCCAGGGTGCCGAGGCCCTCCACGCAGGCCAGGGCGACCCGGCGGTAGGGGTCGTGGGGGCGGAGACGGCGTTCGAGGGTGGTGATGAGCGCGGGGACCGACTCGGGGGCCCGCAACCGGACGAGCAGGCGCACCGGTTGCAGGGCATAGGCGACGCGGAGTTCATTGGTGGCCAGTGCGGCGGCCGCCCGCGCGGTACGCGGGTCC
>NZ_WWKH01000943.1:0-1646 GCF_009865595.1 Streptomyces sp. SID1328
TGTGCGCCGCCAGGGACTCGAACCCCGGACCCGCTGATTAAGAGTCAGCTGCTCTAACCAACTGAGCTAGCGGCGCCTGCTGACGTGGTAGACCTTAGCATCCTGGTCGGCGGGAGGAAAAATCGATACCCGGGCCGCGCGCACCGCCGCCCAGAGCACCACCTCCGGGCCGGGGAGCCAGGGATGCCGGGTGTCCGGGGCGACCAGCCAGCGGGACCCCGCCGGGGCGGCCCCGGCGTCGCCCTCCAGCGCCGGGACGGTCACCGCGTCGCCGGTGCCGTGACAGAGCAGCGGCGGTACGGCGTGGGTGCGCGGGCCCCACTCCTCCCAGGCCAGCAGGGAGGGCAGCCGGTGGGCGGTGCCCGGCGCCGCGAACAGCAGGGTCCGGCCCCGGTGCACCGCGACCGGGCCGCAGCCCGGACCCTCCGCCCCCCATAACCGGTCCAGCATCCGGCGTCCGAACACCGAGGGCGCGCTCACCACGTCGAAGACCGTGCCACAGGGCAGCACGACGGGGGCGCCGGGCCGCTCCTCCCAGAAGGTGAGCGTGCTGCGCGGATATGCTCCGGCGGAGGCGAGCCAGGCGGCTCCCTCGGCGGTGGCTGCGGTGACGTCCGGTGCGCTGGTCATGCACACAGGTGTACCGCCGGTGAGCGGGCGGTTTCCCTGGGTTGCGGAAAATGGGGACACCGGGGGGCGGGAGGGGGTATCTTGCCCACCTGGCATATGCCAGATGCGCCGGCGGCCCCCTAGTGCGGGTCGACCGCGCGGCGGCCCTCGGGGTCGGCGCCCCGCATCAGGTCCCGGCCGAACTCCACCATCTTCCTGGCGTAGTCCTCGGTCCACTCCGCCCGCTCGGCGATGTCCGCCGCCGTCAGCCGGTCGAACCGGCGCGGATCGGCGAGCTGGGCCGCCGCCACGGCCTGGAACTCCATGGCCCGGTCGGCCGCCGCGCGGAACGCCTGGGTCAGCTCGGTGGCCCGCGTCAGCAGGGCGCGCGGGTCGTCGATCGACTCCAGGTCGAAGAAATGCTCCGGATCGGCGGCCGCCTCCGCGGGCTCGAAGAGCAGGGGCGCGGGGCGTAGCCGCGGTTCGTTCCGACGCGGCGAGGGCTCCGCCATGTCTTCATCTCCTCCTCGTACGTTCGCTGCACTCGGCCCCGCCTGCGGCCGGACCACCGTCCATTGTCCCGCGCCCACGCAAGACCGCCCCGGGGCCAGACCCGCACCTACGGTCAGGGCCGCCGTTTCACGGCTGGTACGGCACCCGGTGTTCGGCCAGGTGCGCGAGAACGGCGTGGTTCGCCTCCCACCCGTCCGGGAACTTCACCAGGGTGCCGAGCTGGACCGGTTCCGTGGAGGGGTACTCGTCCAGCAGGTCGCTGACGCCCGCGCGGCAGACCACGATGCAGGCGTGGCGGTGGCGGGAGGCGAGGACACAGAGCCGGCCGGTCTCCAGGTGGAAGGCGGTGGCGTCCGGGCGGCCGGAGAGCGGGTGCAGGACCACCGTGACGTCGTACTCCCGGCCCTGGAGACGGTTCGCGGTGTCCACGGTGACGCCCGCCACGCCCAGGTCGGCCAGGGCCGCGCGGACCGCGGCCGCCTGGTCCCGGTGGGCGGTGCCCACGGCGACCCGGCCGGCGGTCA
>NZ_WWKH01000944.1:0-3428 GCF_009865595.1 Streptomyces sp. SID1328
GGGCGCGTCGGGCACGACCACCGCGAGCAGGCGCCCGGCGGGAGGCGGGCCGGCCGCACGGGCGCGGGCGTACGCCAGGGCACGGACGGTCGGCGTGTAGGAGGAGACCGCGCGGTCCAGCACCGTACGGGACGGGTCGCCGGGGTGACCGGACGCGTGCAGCGGCAGCGTGGCCAGCGGGCCCCCCGGCGACCACCACAGCCTCGGCCAGACACCGTCCGTCGGCGGGGCGGACAGCCCCAGCGCGTCGAGGACCGGCCCGGTGACGTGGTCCCACGTCCAGGCGAGCACCTCCGCGACCGTCTCCTGCGCGGCCCGCTCTCCGTCCGGTACGGCCGCCCCGGCGAGCGCGGTGTCGAGCCGGCGCGCCTGCGCCTCCACGGCGGCAAGTCCGGCGCCCGGCAGCGGGACCGGCAGTACCCGGTCCGGCAGCAGGACCAGGGCGTCGCTGCGATACGGGCTCGTGTACACCAGGACCACCGGCCCCCGCCCGGCACACGCCCGCACCTCGGCGGTCGTCGGACCGTCCAGGAAGTCGCCGAAGCCCGGCAGGGTGCGGATCTCCGTGACCAGGTCCTCCCAGCGGGCCGCGAGCATGTGCCGCTCGTCGGTGTCCTGCTCCGCGGGGTCCAGCGCGTCGATGAGATCCCGCAGCTCCACGAAGCGGTCGGCGGCGTCCGGATACGCGGCACGCAGCCGCTCCAGCTCGGCGCGGGCCGAGATGGTCCGCCCGAGCAGCACCCCGCGCCCCTGCTCCAGCAGCAGCACCGCTTGGTCGAGCCGGCCCAGGTGCACCGCGCACGCGGCGGCGTCCGCGGCCAGCCCCTGAACACTGGTCAGCCCGTGCTCCTGGTCGTCGCGGGTCAGCCGCCTGCCGATGCTGAACGGCAGCAGGGCGAGGGCGAGTCCGAACCCGTCGAGCGCCTGCTCCCAGCGGCCCGCGTCCGCCGCCGCGATGCCCCAGGAGTACGCGGCCCGCACGCGCCGCGCGGCGGGCAGCGCCGTGATCCCGGCGACCTGCCGGTAGGCGTCCTCCGCCGCGAGCAGCACCGCCGGGTCCTCGGTCACCGCATGCAGGGCGCGCAGCGCGGACGCGTACGACTGGAGCCGGTTGGCGGTGGGGGCCGCGCCGGGGGGCGACGCCCACACGGACCGGCCGAGCGTGGTCACCGCCTGGTTCAGCAGCGTCGGGTCCTCGGCCGCACGCGCGCCCGTGAGCTGGGACAGGCCCAGGTTGTGCAGATAGTCGGCGTGCTCCGAGGTGCCGTACTCCGTCCGCTCCACGGCCTCGGTCAGCATGGCGGCCGACTCGGCGAGGTCGGCCGGGTCGCCGCCGGACTCGTACCGCTGGAAGAGGGCGTTGCCGAGGTGGTTCAGCCGCATGGCCCGCTCCGCGCCGCCCGGTGGAGTGCGGGCCAGCACTCGCCGGGCGGCCTCGACGGCCTCGGCGGCGGCGTCCGCGTCGCCGGTGCGGTCGTACCACGTCTGGAGGACCACGCCGAGGTTGGCGAGCTGGGTGTCGGAGTCCCTGGCCGTGCGGGGGGCGTTCAGCGCCGGCCGGGCCAGGCGGGCCGCCTCGCGCAGGGTCTCCAGGTCGCCCGTCTGGTGGTAGCGCTCGCGCAGGGCCAGGGCGAGGTTCGCCACCCGGCCCAGATGGCCCTCCTCCTGCGGCGACGGCTCCGCGACGGCGGCGCGCAGGACGCGTACGGACTCGTCCAGCAGGGCCGCGTCGCCGGTGCGCTCGCCCAGCCGGTGCAGGGCGTTGCCGAGGCTGTTGAGCCGGTGCGGGCGGGTCCGGCTGACCTCCGGTGTCTCCCGTACGGCCTCGCCGAGCAGGGCCACGGCCGCGCGCAGCGGCTCGGTGTCGTCGGTGTGCTCGGCCGCCAGCCGGAGGGCCACGCCCAGTCCGGTGAGGGCGCGCGCCCGCAGGGGATGGCCCCTCGGGGCCGCGGCGAGGGCGGCTTCGTGGGCGGCGACCATGGCCTCGATGTCGGCCGGGGCGCCGGTGAGTTCGGCCTTCGTCCGGCAGGCCGTGGCCAGGTGGAGCAGGGCCTGCGGGCGGCGGGGCGCCGGAGTGTCCCTGAGGGCCGCGTTCAGCAGGTCGACGGCCTCGCGGGCCCGTGCGGGGTCCCGGTGCAGCTCGGCGGTGTGGCGGAGGGTCGCCGCCAGGTTGTTCCGTACGGTCGGCAGTTCCGGGGAGTCCTCGGGCAGCAGGGTCAGGGCCACCCGGCGCAGGTGCTCCGCCTCCGCGAGGTCGGCGGGGTCGCCCGTCGCCCCGCCCCGCTCGGCCAGCAGGCCGCCGAGGGTGTCGAGGATGAACGGCCGGTTGTCCCAGCCGTGCACGGGCAGCTCGGCGGCACGGCGCAGGGCGGTGATGCCCGCCGCCAAGTCGGCCGGATCGCGGGTGAGTTCATGGCGGTCGGCCAGCATGCGGCCCAGGAGGCGGAAGTCCTGCTCGTCCGGGGCGGGGCCTGCCGTGAGCGCCTGTCCCTCGGTGATCGACTCGTCCAGGTCCCGCCGGTCGCGGAACGCCGACCAGCGCATCACGAGGGTGCTGCGCAGTGCCGCCCGGCACGCGGCGGGTACGGGGCCCCCGGGTGGCGCCGCGCGGAGGGCCTCCCGGCAGATCCCGACCGCGCTGTCCAGCGGACGGCGGTCACCTGACCGATTGAACTCCTCGATCAGCGCCGCGGCTTGGCGGAGAGCGTGCCCAGCAGCTCCGTGCGCGTCCGACATGACCGGCCCCCGTGTGTGACGCCATGGGCTCTCGAGTCCCGGGCCCGATTTTACCCAAGTGGTCCCTGCGGCGCCCTCGTTATGCTGAGCCGCCGGTCGGCTGGTCCAGGGAGGTACGACGATGAGCGGGCTCGACGACGACGGGGACGGCGTGCCGGGCCACGAGCGGCTGGCGGCCCTCTGCCACCGGTTGGCCGAGCGGGCGCCCGGACTCGGCCCCGACGGCCGCCGGTTGATCGACCACATCACCACCGAGGTGCGCGGCGGACGCCCGCCGGAGGAACTGGAGGACTCCTTCGACGAGTTGGAGGAGCTCCTGCTGGCCGCCGGCTTCACCGCGGGTCTCGGCTCGTACCGCACCGACACCCCGCCCGTCTATCAGCGGTTCCCAGGCGCCGGGCACCCGCTGCTGCGCGTACTGGCGTGTCCGGGCGGCGGCTGCGCCCGCCTCGAGGCACCCGAGCCCGGAGGCCCGGCCCAGTGCCGGATCCTCGGGCGGCCGCTGCGGGAGATCAGGCTACGTCCGTGACCGCCTTCCTCAACGCGCTCAGCGGCAAGCTGGCCGAACGCTGGCTCGCCCTGCTGGCCATTCCCGGCCTGGTGTACCTCGTCACGCTGGCCACCGCCGTCACCCTCGGCCAGCGGCACTGGCGGGACACCGGGCGGCTGCGCGAGCGCCTCGACGCCCTCGC
>NZ_WWKH01000945.1:0-6142 GCF_009865595.1 Streptomyces sp. SID1328
GGCGCGGGTCCCGTCGTCGGAGGCGTCCCCGGCCGGCGTGGTGAAGCGGCCGGTCCAGTAGGCGCGGTCGGCCTCGGTGCGGCCGGAGGCACGGTAGGCGGCCTCCTCGTCCACCAGGTCGCGCAGCGGCGCGGCGGTGATGTCGTCGGTGTTCTCGCCCCGTACCGCACGGGTGTAGAGGTCGGCGACGGTGCGGGCGAAGAGGGCACCGCTGAGACCGTCGACGGCGATGTGGTGGTAGCGGATGTACCAGAAGTGCAGCGTGGGGCTGAGCCGCAGCAGCGCGAAGTGGTGGCGCGGGGAGTCCAGTCGGTCGACGGTGGCCATGTCGTCGGCCATGTACCGTTCCGCCGCGGCGGTCGGGGCTTCCTCCCCACTCAGATCCACCCGATGGAGCCGGCTCGGGGCGTCCGGTCCGGAGCGCACCACCCGCTGGCGAATCGTTTCACCGTCAGTGACGAACTGCAGGTGAAAGCTGTCGTGGAGGTACACGGCGCGGTCCACCGCGGCGGCGAATAAATCCTCGTCGAGGCCGCCACGGATCTCCAGGCATTCCCCGATGTTGTATTTGGGGCTGTCCGGATCGACCAACTGCCCATACCACACACCCTGTTGCGCGGCGGTCAGTTCGAACGATTCTTCGGGCGTCACTGAGAACGCGGCCGAGCGGTTTTCACGCATGCGGGATCAACCTTTGGGGAGAGGTTCCGGGGACGGTAAGGAAAGCCGGGGCATAACGAACGCGCGCACAGCGCATCGCCCCACGGCTTTTCCGTGACGGTGAAAGGAAGAGAGTGCGTCTGCCAGATGTCGGACACGGCCGCGCCGTCCGCACTTCCGCTTACCGGCGCACGAGTGCCCGCCGCATCCACGCGCGTCGACCCCGCGGCCGGGCCGGCCGCCGGGACCTCCGCGAGCGGGAGCGGGAACCGGCGCGAGCGTCTCGCCGGCGTGGACGATCGTCCGGCGCGCCGACGCGACGGCCTCCCCGGGCGAGAGCGGCGCCCAGGGGGTCACATGGCGGCGAATGCCGTACGACCAGGCATGACACCCCGGACGGGCCGGGGTTCGCGGGCCGACCTATCCGTCGGCCGCCATCGCCCGCACCAGACTGGCGGGCCGCATGTCGGTCCACTGGGCCTCGATCGCGTCCAGGCACTCCTGGCGCGACCCCTCCGGGCCCTCGGCCCGCCAGCCGCCCGGCACGGCCAGCGTCGCCGGCCAGAGCGAGTACTGACCCTCTTCGTTCACGAGCACCAGGAACTTGCCCGATTCATCGTCGAAAGGATTGACCACGACGCCCCCCTTGGCGACACGTACATCAGCTTGTTTTCCGAGCCGCCGCGCATTCCGTTTCCGCGGCTCCCGGACTGCTTGCCCGACCCGCACCGTGCGCCAGATCGAACGAAGGAGCGAAGCGCTCCATCCCCGAGATGACAGTTCCCGTGCGGCCGGTCGGAACCAGACTGCCCGGACCCTGCTCATTCACACTCATCACACTAAGGGAAAGTCCACGATCGGAGGTACTCGTTCGATCGATTACCGATGGGTAATAGAGCGCGCAATAATCATCTGTACTGCCTTTGGCATATGCCTACCGGTATTCAGCATCCATCATTTGGCCAACGGGCGTCCGGAGTATGACAGTTCGGCCGCTTAAGACCCATGTCGATCCGGCCGATCCGGCGCATGTGCCACCCCGCTCTCACTTGAGCGCATACGGCTCCGCACCACGCACCCGTGCGCCGACCGTGCGCCCCGTTTCCACCCGTCACGCCTCGCCGCACCGACCAGATCAGGACACGAGGGCCGGAGAACAGACCGCGCACCCCGCTTTCCGGACGACCGGTATCCGGCCAAGGTACGCACCGGCCCCACTCGAAGCCTTAGGGGTCTGTCATGGCTGACGAATGATCAATAACCTTACGGAACACGCCATTCCCGGTCTCGACGGAGCATCATGACCACTGCGGCACAGATACCCGACATCCTCTCCCCCGAGTTCGCGGCGGACCCGTACCCGGCCTACCGGCTGATGCGGGAGTCCGCACCCCTCATCTGGCACGAAGCCACGCAGAGTTACATCATCTCGCGCTACGAAGACGTCGAACGTGTCTTCAAGGACAAGGACGGCGAGTTCACCACCGACAACTACGACTGGCAGATCGAGCCGGTCCACGGCAAGACGATCCTCCAGCTCAGCGGCCGTGAGCACGCGGTGCGCCGGGCTCTGGTCGCCCCCGCCTTCCGCGGCCGGGACCTCCAGGAGAAGTTCCTGCCCGTCATCGAGCGCAACTCGCGCGAACTGATCGACGCCTTCCGGCACTCCGGCTCCGCCGACCTGGTCACCGACTACGCCACCCGGTTCCCGGTCAACGTGATCGCGGACATGCTGGGCCTGGACAAGGCCGACCACGCCCGCTTCCACCGCTGGTACACCGCCGTCATCGCCTTCCTCGGCAACCTGTCCGGCGACCAGGAGGTGGCCGCGGCAGGCGAGCGCACCCGCGTGGAGTTCGCGGAGTACATGCTGCCGATCATCCGCGAGCGCCGCGAGAACCTCGGCGAGGACCTGCTGTCGGTGCTGTGCGCCGCCGAGGTCGACGGGGTGCGGATGAGCGACGAGGACATCAAGGCGTTCTGCAGCCTGCTGCTCGCCGCCGGCGGTGAGACCACGGACAAGGCCATCGCCAGCATCTTCGCCAACCTGCTGAGCCACCCCGACCAGCTCGCCGCCGTCCGGGCCGACCACAGCCTGATCCCGCGGGCCTTCGCGGAGACCCTCCGCTTCACCCCACCCGTGCACATGATCATGCGGCAGTCCGCGACCGAGGTGAAGCTCAGCGGCGGCACCATCCCGGCCGGGGTCACCGTCACCTGCCTGATCGGCTCGGCCAACCGGGACGAGAACCGCTACCGCGAGCCGGACCGCTTCGACATCTTCCGCGAGGACCTCACCGCCACCAACGCCTTCTCCGCGGCCGCCGACCACCTGGCGTTCGCGCTGGGCCGGCACTTCTGCGTGGGCGCGCTGCTCGCCAAGGCGGAGGTCGAGATCGGCGTCGCCCAACTGCTGGACGCCATGCCGGACCTGCGCTTCGCCGACGGCTTCGACCCCGTCGAGCAGGGCGTGTTCACCCGCGGCCCCCAGGCTCTTCCGGTGCGATTCACCCCCACCGCCTGACCCGCGCCCGGTGGGCCCCCTCCCCCCGGGGGCCGACCGGGCCACCGGCTATCCGTCGACCGGGGTGAACCGGACCGGCAGGGTGGTCAGCCCCCGCATCCAGATGGACGACCGCCAGGTCAGCGTGTGCGGGTCCACCGCGAGCACCAGGTCGGGCAGCCGCTCCAGCAGCGTCTCCACGGCGGTGCGCGCCATGACGTCCGCGAGCAGCGGCGCCGGGTACGGGCACCGGTGCTCGCCGTTGCTGAACGACAGGTGCGCGGCGTTCTCCGCGCCGACATGGCCCTCGGGCCACAGACTCGGGTCGGTGTTGGCGGCGGCCAGCCCGAGGACCAGGCAGTCGCCGGCCCGGATCTGACGGCCGCCGAGCTGGGTGTCCCGTACCGCCCAGCGGCCGATGAAGTTCTGGGTGGGCGTGTCGAGCCAGAGCACCTCGTTCAGCGCCTCGCCCACGCTGACCCGGCCGCCGGACACGCTGAGTTCGAACCGCTCGTCGGTGAGCAGCAGACGCAGCGCGTTGCAGATCCAGTTGGCGGTGGGCTGCTGCGCGGCCGCGATGACCGAGATCAGGTCCTGGACGATCTCCTGGTCGCTGAGCCCCGCCGGGTGCAGCACCATCCGCGAGGTGACGTCCTTGCCGGGGTCGGCCCGTTTGTCCTGGACCAGCCGCACCAGCCGCTCGCCCACGCGCCCGTAGGCCGCCACCGGGTCGTCGCCCTCGGCCGCGTCCAGGGAGATCCGCAGGTCGTCGACGAGCTGCTGGGTGTCGGCGCCGGAGACCGGCATACCGCACATCTGCACCACGGCCCGCATCGGCAGGGCGTGCGCGTACGACGACATCAGCTCGGCCTGGCCGCTGCCGGCGAACCGGGCGATCAGCTCGTCGGCGATCAGCTCGCAGTCGCGGGCCAGCTCGAACTGGTCCACCCCGGACAGCGCCTCGGTGATCACCCCGGCCCGCCGCCGGTGCTCCTCCCCCTCGGTGAACAACACCGAGGGCTGGTAGCCGACGAAGGGCATCAGCGGCCAGTCCGGCGGGATGTTGTCCCACTGGTTCCAGCGGCGCGAGTCCCGCGCGAACAGCTCGTCGTGGGTGGTGACCTGGGCGACCTCGTGGTAGCCGAGCACCAGCCAGGCCGGGATGTCGCCGTCCAGCAGGACGGGCGCGACGGCGCCGTGCTCGCGGCGCAGCGCCCGGTACATCTGCGACGGCGTCTGCTGGTACTCCAGTCCCGCCAGGCGCACCGCGTCGGTGTGGGCGGGGCAGCCGGGCGGCGGGGCCTGGTGCGCGGAGAAGGGGCCGGGGTCGGTCACGGGGTCGCCTCCTGGGCCGTGGCCAGCGTGTACACATGGTCCACGAGAGTGATCAGCACGTCCTTGCCCGACTGCCGGACCCGTGCGTCGCAGTCGAGCATCGGCACGTGATCCGGGAGCGCGAGGGCCTGCCGGATCTCGTCCAGGGAGTGGTGGTTCGCGTCGTCGTCGAACCGGTTGACGGCCACCACGAAGGGCGTCCCGTGGTGTTCCAGCCGGTCTATCGCGTACCAGGAGTCGTCCATCCGGCGGGTGTCCACGAGGACGACGGCGCCGAGGGTGCCGGAGAAGAGCCGGTCCCACAGGAACCAGAAGCGCTTCTGGCCCGGCGCGCCGAACAGGTACAGCACCATGGTGTCGTTGAGGCTGATCCGGCCGAAGTCGAAGGCGACGGTGGTGGTCGACTTCGCGGCGACGCCGCTGGTCTCGTCGATGCCGACGCCGGCCTCCGTCATCACCTCCTCGGTGTTCAGCGGCCGGATCTCGCTCACGGAGCGGACCAGCGTGGTCTTGCCGACGCCGAAGCCGCCCACGACGACGATCTTCAGCCCGGTTTCCGCGGCGTCGGCCAGTGGCGTGCGGTGGGCGGGCAGCTCAGAGATTGCGGAGCCCATGGAGCACTTCCTTGAGAAGGGCGGGGTCGGGGAGCGAGGGGTTCGCGGGTGGGTGGCGCGCGGTGATCCGGCCGGTGTCGAGCAGGTCGGCCAGCAGGATGCGGACGACCGTGATCGGCAGTTCCAGCTCGGCGGAGATCTCCACCACCGAGGTGGGGTGCCGGCACAGGGTCAGGATGCGGGTGTGCTCCGACTGCATGCCCGTGGCCGGCTGGCACTCCGCGACGATGAGCGTGACCAGGTCCAGGGTGTCGTCGACGCTGCTGCGGCCGTTCGTGACCGTGTAGAGCCGGTCGGGGGCACCGGTGTCCACCGGCTTGCGGGTCACGGCCGGGTACTCCCCTGGAACGGCTGCCGGGGCGCGGCCCGCAGATGCTCGCCGATCTTGTCGACCAGGCCGGTCATCTCCTCGCCGAGGCGGCCGGGGTCGGCGTTCTCGGCGGCGACGACCGCCAGATGCGCGCCCTCACCGGCGCCGACGATGCACAGCAGGCCGCCGTGGAAGGCGGTCATGGCGTGGAGCACGCCGCCGGAGCCGTCGCCGAACTCCACGGACGCGCCGTGGGACAGCGCCTGGAGGCCGGAGCAGATGGCGGCGAGCTGGTCGGCCTGATCCGCGGCCAGGTCGGGGGTCCAGCACAGCTTGAGGCCGTCGCGTGAGAGGACCAGGGCGTGCCGGGCACCGGGCGTCTGCTCCAGCAGGTTCTGCAGTAGCCAGACGAGGCTGTTGTCGGTGGTCTGCATGATGGGTGATGGGACGGTGGTGTCCGAACTGTTCGGTCACCGGCCCGTTCCTCCAATCTCATGGGCACGAGGGGGGTGTGGCTGCCGGGCACGGGCCCGGCGGGGCTCGGGGGCTTAACCGGCGGTCGGCGGCTCGGGGGCGGGGCGGCCGCCCAGGGTGTCGTCCGACGACTTGCGCGAGCGGTGGAAGGCGCCGAAGCGGGAGCCGACGTCGTGCACGGGCCGCTTGCGGGGCGGGGTGGGCTCGCTCGCGGGGCGCTGGGCGCGCTCGGCGTCGCTCATGGTG
>NZ_WWKH01000946.1:0-5744 GCF_009865595.1 Streptomyces sp. SID1328
GCTCGTCCTCGCGCTCGCCACGTCCGGCGCGCCCGCCGCCACGGCCGCCTCCGCCGTGCTCGGCTACCGCATGCTGACCGTCTGGCTGCCACTGCCTCCCGGCCTGCTCACCCTCGCCGTACTCATGCGCCGCAAGGCGCTGTGAAAGGTGTCGAGGGGCGCTTCCGCTAGGGCAGGAGCTTCTCGATCGCCGCCGAGCCCTCCGTCTCCAGCTTGCGGCGGGCCCAGTCCAGGGTCTTCGGGGTGACGTCCCTGCCCGCCGCCATCACCAGGTCCTCCGGGGTGACGTCCCTGGCCGGGGCGGTGTGCAGCAGGGCGTCCGGGGTGCAGTGGTCGTCGATCGACCGCGACTCTTCGGGCGTGGAACTCGACATGATGCCTCCTCCTCCGGATGGGCGCATCCGTGCCGGTGCCGCCGAACGGGGCACCCTCTCACCATCGGCCGCCGGGCGCCCACGCGCATCCCGAGCGGCCTACGCTGGACGGGCAGCCGTACACCACCTTGGGAGGCCGCAGCGATGGCCGAGACGCCCTTCCAGCAGGAGACCCGGCAGAGCCGCCGCTATCTGCCGATCGCCGAGCACGGCCTGATCGGGGACCTGCGCAGCGTGGCGCTCGTCGGCAGCAACGGCACCATCGACTGGTACTGCTCCCCGTCCTTCGACGCCCCCAGCGTGTTCGCCGCGCTGCTGGACGCCGAGCGCGGTGGCCGGTTCGAGCTGGCGGCCTCCGTCCCTGCGCACACCAAGCAGTTCTACTTCCCCGACACCAATGTGCTGATCACCCGCTTCTTCACCGAGGAGGGCGTCGGCGAGGTGCAGGACTTCATGCCGGTCGGCACCGGCCGATCCGGCGAGGAGGGCCGGCATCGGCTGATCCGCCGCGTGATCTGCGTACGCGGCACCGTGCCGTTCCGCGCCCTGGTCGCGCCCCGCTTCGGGTACGGCGCCGACCCGCACACCCTGCGCGAGGTGGAGGGCCTGCTGCTGTTCGACGCCGGGGAGCGAGCACTCGCGCTCACCGCCACCGTGGCCATGGAATGCGACAGCCGGGACGCGCGGGCCGAGTTCAAGCTCGGCGAGGGCGAGAGCGCGGTGTTCGCGCTGGACCAGGCGGGCGGTGAGATCGCCCCCCGCGGCTGCGCGCACGCCGAGGCCGAGCACGAGTTCAACGCCACCGTCGCTTACTGGCGTCGCTGGCTCGCCCAGTCCCGCTACCGGGGCCGCTGGCGCGAGATGGTGCACCGCTCCGCCCTCACCCTGAAGCTGCTCACCTACGCCCCCACCGGCGCCATCGTCGCCGCCCCCACCACCAGCCTGCCCGAACAGCTCGGCGGGGAGCGCAACTGGGACTACCGCTACGTCTGGGTCCGCGACGCCGCCTTCGCCGTCTACGCCCTGCTCCGGCTCGGCTTCGCCGGCGAGGCCGAGGCGTTCATGCGCTTCGTCACCACCCACATCAGCCCCGGCGACGGAGCCGTCGAGGGCCCGCTCCAGATCATGTACGGCATCGACGGCCGAGCCGAGCTGCCCGAGAGGGAACTCCCGCACCTGGAGGGCTACTCGGGGTCGGCCCCGGTCCGCGTCGGCAACGCCGCCGCCTCGCAGCTCCAACTCGACATCTACGGCGCCCTGATCGACTCCATCTACCTGTACGACAAGTGGGCCCAGCCCATCTCCAGCGCGCAGTGGGACGACTTGTGCCACCTGGTGAACTGGGTGTGCGACCACTGGGACCAGCCGGACGAGGGGGTGTGGGAGACGCGGGGCGGCCGGAAGAACTTCCTGTACTCCCGGCTGATGTGCTGGGTCGCCATCGAACGCGCCATCCGTCTCGCCAACCACCGCGGTCTGCCGGCCGACCTGCCCCGCTGGCGCCGTTCCCGCGACGACATCTACCGCCGCATCATGGACCGCGGCTGGTCCGAGCAGCGGGGCGCCTTCACCCAGTGCGAGGACAGCGACGTACTGGACGCGTCCCTGCTGATGATGCCGCTCGCCAAGTTCATCGCGCCGACCGACCCCAAGTGGCTCTCCACCCTCGACGCCCTCACCGAGGACCTGGTCTCCGACTCCCTCGTCTACCGCTACGACCCCGAGGCCAGCCCCGACGGCCTGCGCGGCGACGAGGGGACCTTCTCCATCTGCTCCTTCTGGTACGTCGAGGCCCTGGTCCGCGCCGGCCGCGTCGACGAAGCCCGCCTGGCCTTCGAGAAGATGCTCACCTACGCCAACCATCTCGGCCTCTACGCCGAGGAGATAGGCCGCACCGGCGAACAACAGGGCAACTTCCCCCAGGCGTTCACCCACCTCGCCCTGATCAGCGCGGCCTTCAACCTGGACAAGGCGCTGGGCTGAATCGGCCTTCCGCCGAGGCCAGTCGACGGTGGACCGCCGCCGTGACGCGCCCGGTGTCGCCCGTCGCGAGCAGGTCCAGCAGCGCGCCCCGCTGCACCGCGAGCACCAGCGTGCGTTCCGCGCGGGCGTCCTCCAGTCGTCTCAGTGAGGCGGAAGGGTTCCGGGAGGACGCGATGACGGAGCGTACGGCGGTCGTACGGCCCCTGGGCCGGCCGGGCGACCTGGGCTGGGTGGTCATGGCCCGTGGTGAGTACGACCGCGAGTTCGGCTGGGACACCGACTTCGAGGCGCTGGTCCGCCTGTCGCCGCCGACTACGCCGAGGGCAAGGAACCCGGACCGCAGGCGGCCTGGATCGCGGAGGTGGACGGGCGGCGGGCGGGCTGTGTCTTCTGCGTGCGCGCGGACGACCGCACCGCCAGGCTGCGCCTGCTCCTCGTCGACCCGGCGGCCCGCGGGTTCGGCGTCGGCGCCCGGCTGATCGAGGAGTGCCTGGCCTTCGCCGCGAGGCCGGGTACGAGGCGATCACCCTGTGGACCAACGACGTCCTCGGCTCCGCGCGCCGCCTCTACGAGCGCCACGGCTTCCGGCTCACCGCCGAGGACCGTCACCACAGCTTCGGCCACGACCTGGTCGGCCAGACCTGGCGGCGCTCTCTCCGGCGGAGCATCACGGCAGGGGCTGTTCCGCCCAGATGATCTTGCCGGTCGGGGTGTAGCGGGTGCCCCAGCGGTCGGAGAGCTGGGCTACGAGGAAGAGGCCGCGCCCGCCCTCGTCGGTGCTGGCGGCGTAGCGGAGGTGCGGGGAGGTGGTGGTGCCGTCCGAGACCTCGCAGATGAGGGTCCGGCCGCGCAGCAGGCGTACGCCGATGGGGCCCCGGCCGTACCGGATGGCGTTGGTGACCAGCTCGCTGAGGATCAGCTCCGTGGTGAAGGTCAGCTCCTCCAGGTCCCAGTCGGCGAGCTGACGGGTCACCTTGGTGCGGATCTCCGACACGGCCGCCGGATCGGCGGGCACCTCCCACTGGGCGACCTGGTCCTCGCCCAGGACGCGGGTCTCGGCCACGATCAGCGCCACGTCGTCCGTGGGCCGTACCGGCAGCCGGTCCAGGACTGTCCGGCAGGTCTCCTCCGGCGAGGCGCCCGTCGCGTGCCGAAGCGCGTCGCGCAGCAGGTCGAGCCCCTCGTCGATGTCCCGTTCCCGGTCCTCCACCAGCCCGTCGGTGTACAGCACCAGCCGGCTGCCCTCCGGCAGCTCCAGATCGGCCGTCTCGAACGGCAGCCCGCCCAGCCCCAGCGGGGGACCGGCCGGCACGTCCGGGAAATCCACCGTGCCGTCCGGCAGTACCAGCGCGGGCGGCAGGTGCCCGGCCCGCCCGATGGTGCAGCGCCGGGACGCCGGGTCGTACACCGCGTACAGACAGGTCGCGCCCGTGACGGCGGCCGCGCCGTCCTCCGGGGTCTCGTCCTGGTCGAGCCGGGCCACCAGCTCGTCCAGCAGGCCCAGCAGTTCGTCCGGGGGCAGGTCGAGCGAGGAGAAGTTGTGCACGGCCGTACGCAGCCGGCCCATCGTCGCCGCCGCGTGCAGCCCGTGCCCGACCACGTCGCCGACCACCAGCGCCACCCGCGCGCCCGGCAGCGGCAGGACGTCGAACCAGTCACCGCCCACCCCGGACTGCGCGGGCAGATACCGGTAGGAGATCTCCAGGGCGTCCTGGTCGGGCAGGGTGCGCGGCAGCAGGCTGCGCTGCAGGGTCACCGCCATGCTGTGCTCGCGGGTGTACCGGCGGGCGTTGTCGATGGACACCGCCGCCCGCGCCACCAGCTCCTCCGCCAGCGCCAGATCCTCGGAGTCGAACGGCTGCGGCTTCTCCGAGCGCCAGAAGTTCGCCACCCCCAGCACCAGATTGCCCGCCCGCAGCGGCACCGTGATCAGCGAGTGGACGCCGTACTCGGTGATCTGCTCGGTCCGCTCCAGATCCTGCGCCTGCCAGCCCGGCGCATCCTTGAGGTCCGGCTCCACCACGGACTGCCCGGTCGCCAGACTGCGCGCCTGCGGCGAGGTCGGCACGAAACGGATGCGCTCGCCCAGCGGATACAGCGGCACGTCCTTGCGGATGCCGCGGAACGCCGCCCGCCGCAGCTCGGTGCCCGGCTTCGGCTCCTCGCCCTTGAGCACCGGCTCGAACAGGTCCACCGTGACGAAGTCCGCGAACCTGGGCACCGCCAGCTCGGCCAGCTCCTCCGCCGTACGGCTCACGTCCAGGCTGGTGCCGATGCCCACTCCGGCGTCGTACAGCATGTTCAGCCGCTCGCGGGCCACCTCGGCGCGGCCGGACAGGGCGCGCAGCTCGGTGGAGTCGCGGAGCGTGGTGACGCTGCCGGGCGGGCCGCCGCGCAGATCGGTGGGCCGCTGGTTGATGGCCAGCAGCCGGTCCTTGACCAGATGCACCTCGTCCGTGGCGACCCGCCCCGAGGCGAGCAGCCCGGCCGTCTCGTCGTCCAGGCCGAGGTCCAGCACGCTGCGCATCTCGGCGTCCTCGGGCAGGTCAAGCAGCCGGTGCGCCTCGTCGTTGGCGAGCAGCAGCTTGCCGCCGTCACCCACGATCAGCACACCCTCCCGGACCGCGTGCAGCACCGCGTCGTGGTGCTCGTACATCCGGGTCATCTCATAGGGGCCGAGGCCGTGGGTCTGGCGCAGCAGGCGCCTGCTGACCAGCGCCGTGCCCGCCGTGGCCAGCGCGAGCGCCGCCGCGGCCGCCGCGAGGAGGAGCGGTAGCTGCTGGTCGGCGGCCCCGCCGACGTGCGCGGTGGTGATGCCGGCCGAGACCAGGCCCACCACCTTGCCGCCCGAGTCCCGCACGGGGACGACCACCTGGACCAGCGGACCGATCGTGCCGGTCAGCTCCTCGACCACCGTCCCTCCGCGCAGCGCGGGCCCGATCGTGCCGACGAACTTCTTGCCGATCCGGTCCGGATCGGGATGGGTGTACCGGATGCCCCGGGTGTTCATCACGACGATGAAGTCGACGTGGGTCGCCTTGCGGGCCGCCTCCGCGCTCGGCTGGAGGACCGCCGTCGGGTCCGGTGCGCGCAGCGCGGCCGCCGTACCGGGGGCATTGGCGAAGGAACCGGCGGCGGACAGGGAACGGTTACGGGCCTCCAGGTCGCTGTCGTGCCGTACCTGGAGCACCTGGGCCACTACGGCCGACACGACCAGCAGCAGCACGATCACCACTTGGAGCAGGAACACCTGCCCGGCGACGCTGCGCCCCGTCGCCGCAGCCCGCAGCACGCCGGGCGGACCGCCGTCGTCGGCACCGCCCGGATGCCGCGCGCCTATGGGCGCGCGCGGGTGCCCGAACGAACGGGGCGCCCGCGGATCGGGTC
>NZ_WWKH01000947.1:0-1017 GCF_009865595.1 Streptomyces sp. SID1328
GGGCACGCTCCTCTTCCGGCAGGGCGAGCAGCGGGTCGCGGGCGAGCAGGCGCTGGACTACGTGCGCCTGCGGCACGGCATCGGGGACGGCTCCGACATAGGGCGGATCAAGCGGCAACAGGCGTTCGTCGGCAGCCTGTTGAAGGAGGTCAAGGACAAGGGGTTCACCCCGACCAAGCTGCTGCCGCTGGCCGACGCGGCGACCAGGTCGATGACCGTCGACCCCGGACTGGGCAGCGCCGACAAGCTGTTGTCGTTCGCCATGTCGCTGAAGAACGTGGACCTGCACAACACCAAGTTCGTCACCGTGCCCTGGCGGTACGCGGGCGCGCGGGTCGCGGTCGTGGAGCCGGACGCCGGTGAGCTGTGGGCCGCGCTGAAGGCGGACCGTACGATCGACGGCGCCGACGCCAGCGGCGGGAAGGGCCACGCGGCGAAGAAGCCCGGCCCGGCCGGCCACTCTCCCACCCCGGTCTCCGGCAAGGGCATCGCCGTGGCGGTCTACAACGGCACCACGGTGACCGGGCTCGCCGCCAAGGGCTCGGCCGCGCTGACCGCCTCCGGCTTCACCGTCACCGGTACGGCCACCGCGCTCTCCCAGAACCATCTGGCGACGGTCGTCCAGTACGGCCCCGGCATGGCGGACCGCGCCCGGACGGTGGCCAAGGTGTTCCCCGGCGCCCAGTTGGAGCGGATCGGCGCGCCCCGGATCAACGTGGTCCTCGGCCAGGCGTACGCGACCAACCCGACGCCGTCCTCGACGTCCTCCTCGGTGCCCAGCGAGGTGGCCAACGGTGCGCGTTCGGCGGACGACAACCCCTGCGCCAACCTCACCTACGGCTGACGCCGGTCGTGGCGCACCCGCGCCACGCTCAGCGCGAGGGCGTACGGCACCAGGACGGCGGCCAGCAGGAGGTAGCGGCCGGCGGGCAGCGCGGTCAGCCCGAGGACCGCGCCCAGGGGGGTGGCCGGCAGCAACAGCCCCGCCCCGGCCAGCGCGGCCGAGGCCCAGCCGAC
>NZ_WWKH01000097.1:0-1210 GCF_009865595.1 Streptomyces sp. SID1328
AACGCGGCGCGGGCCGCCTCCAGCCCGTAGCCCAGTTCGGTGAGCCGGTCCTGAGCGGACGTCAGCCGGGCCAGCGCGCCCTCCTGGTCGCCGCGGGCCGCCCGCACCAGGGCCTCCGCCCGGTCCAGGACCGCGAGCACGCTCGCCCGGCCGAGGCGCTCGGCGTGCTCCCGGCTGGTGTCGATGAGGTCCTGCGCCTCGCCGGGTTCACCGATGCGGACCAGCGCCTCCGCGAGGTCCCCCTGCCAACGGCCGCGCGCCGGGTCGGTGATGCCGAGATCCTGCTCCAGACGGCGTACCCGGCGCAGCGCGCGCACCGTCCCGGCCGCGTCCCCGGCCACCAGTTGGGCGTACCCGAGGGCGGCGAGCGCTCGCGAGAGGTACATCTGGTCGCCGTCCTGCTCGGCGTGCTCCACCGCCTCGTGGGCGAGCGACAGCGCCCGGCCCACGTCCCCGCCGGACGCCTCGGCCATCGAGGTCAGCATGGCGGAGGCGGTCTCCCCGATCCCGGAGTCCCGCGCGAGCCTGAGCGCCTCACGGGCCAGCTCCAGGGCGCGCCCGCAGTTCCCGGCGTGCAGCTCGGTCTCCGCGAGCCCGCGCAGGAAGTGCACCTCGCTCTCCACCGAGCCCCGCCGCCGCACCTCGCCGAGCAGCGCGGTCACCGTGCCGCGCGCCTCGGCCAGCCGGTCGCCCATGACCAGCCAGCGGAACCGCGCGCTGCCCGCCCCGTTGTGATGGCACGCCACCGACGCGTCCTGGGGCTCGCGCAGCGCCCGCTTGATGGTGCGGGGTGCCTCCGGATGGCCCATCAGGGTCTCCGTCTGCGCCTGGAAGGCCAGCGCCATCAGCTCGGTGCGCCGGTCCCCGCCGTGCTCGGCCAGCGCGGCCGCGTGCGCGGCGGCGGTACGGGCCTCGGTGAAGTCGCCCTGCACGATCAGCGCCCGCCAGGCGAGCTGGTAGTTGACCAGGGCCAGCAGCCGGGGGTCCTGCCCGGCGTCGGCGAGCGCCTGCGGGAAGACGGCGTCGACCTCGGCCATGGTGTGCCCGGCGGTGTCGATGACGACGATCCAGGCCCGCACCCGTTCGGCGGCCACGGCGGTACGGCTCAGCACCTCGCGGGCGATGTCCCGGGCGAGGTCGACCTCGCCGGCCGTGATCGCGTCCTCGGCAGCGGTCAGCCGCCGCTCCTCGGCGCCGGGCACGCCGTCGG
>NZ_WWKH01000948.1:0-826 GCF_009865595.1 Streptomyces sp. SID1328
CACCCCTGCCGCCCGCGAAGCCGCCGCCGGCCTGCTCGCCCGAGGCGGCTGGCGCCCCGACCCCGGCCAGGTGCTCTTCGCCGGGAACGGCCGCCAGGCCGTCTCCGCCGCCGTGGCCGCCCTGGTCCCGCCCGGCGGCCGGCTCGGCGTGGAGGAACTGACGTACCCCGTCATCCGCACGGTCGCCGCCCGGCTCGGCGTCACCCTCGTACCGCTCGCCATGGACGACGAGGGGCTCGTCCCCGGCGCCGTCGAGCAGGCCCACCGGCGCGCTCCGCTGCACGCCGTCTACACGCAGCCGACCCTGCACAACCCGCTCTCGCTCACCGCCCCGCCCGCCCGGCTGGCCGCGCTCGCCGAAGTGCTGACCCGGCTGGACCTCCCCGTGGTCGAGGACGCCGTCTGGGGGTTCCTTCGCGGCGAACTCCCGCCCTTCGCAGCTCTGTTGCCCGACCGGACCGTGCTCGTCGACAGCCTCTCCAAGCGTGTCGCCCCCGGTCTCACCCTCGGCTTCCTCGTCGCACCCCCCGCCCGCACCGACGCCCTGGCCACCTCGCTGCGCTCCGGCGGCTGGACCCCGATGCGCTTCGCCCTGGAGGTCATGCGCCGCTGGCAGTGCGACGGCACCGCCGACAGGCTCGTGGCGGACAAGAGACGGGACGCGGCCGAACGGCAGGCGCGCAGGGCCCGGCGGCTCGACGGGTTCGACGTGCGCGGGGACGCCCGTGCCTACCACTGCTGGTGGCGGCTGCCCGAGGGCTGGCGCGCGGACACCTTCGTCGCCGCCGCCGCGCGGCACGGCATCGCCGTCGCCCCGGCCGCCGCC
>NZ_WWKH01000949.1:0-761 GCF_009865595.1 Streptomyces sp. SID1328
CCCGCGTGCTGGAACTGTCCCGCGGCTTCCAGCGCTCCCCGGCGGGCTACTCGGCGGCGGCCGCGCCGATGCGCAGGCTCGGCGCGCGCACCGGGCTGCCGGCCATCGCGGGCATCCTGAACGACAACGAGGTGCTGCTCGTCCTCTCCGTGCAGGGCACCCAGCATCTCCAACTGCGCAACGCCGAGGGCACCCGCAACTCCTGGCACGCCACCTCGCTGGGCAAGGCACTGGCCGCCGGGCTGCCGGAGGCGGAACGCGAGCGCCTGCTCACCGGCCCGCTCCCGGCGGTGACCCCCCGCACGATCACCGATCCCGCCCTGCTGCGCGCGGACTTGGCCCTCGTGCGGGAGCGGGGCTGGGCGGAGGTCGACGAGGAGAACGAGATCGGCGTCCGCTCGATCGCGGTGGCACTGCCCGACACCCCGGAGGGCACCCCGCCACTGGCGCTGTCCCTGGCGGCGACGGTCATCCTGACGGACGCGGACCAACTCCGCGCACACGCGCCCGCGTTGCGGGAGTGCGCGGAGGAGGTCGCGGCGCGGATGTCGCCGTGAGGGGGGTGCTTCCCGGCTCCGTCGGGCCTGGTCCTGTCTGACCATTCGCGTCGTCGCCCGAAGGGCGGCCGCGCGGCGTCAGGTGCGTGCTCTCGGCGCGCCGGCCCCACGCCCTCGTACTGGACGTACTCGGGTCCGGGGCCCGGTGCGGCGAGTGGGAGTACCCCCTGCTCGAGCGGAGCCGAGAGCTTGGGGGAGCGTGCA
>NZ_WWKH01000950.1:0-606 GCF_009865595.1 Streptomyces sp. SID1328
GGCCTGCTGCGCCGGGCGCTCGCGGTCTGGGCCCGCCCCGGCGCCACGGTCCGGGTCTCGGCCACCCCCGGCACCTTCACCGGCGGCCCCGCCGGACCGCCCCAGCTCCTGTACGCGGGCGACGTGGACGCGGCCCGCGTGGTGATCCTCTACGACGGTCTGCGCATCGCCCGCTACGCCGAGCCGAGGGACGGCACCGAGGGGGCGGCCCTCGACTTCGCCCGCGTGGACGGCGCGACCGGCGCCGAGGCGAGCGCGCTCGTGCTCGGCCGCTCCGACGGCAACGTCCGCTACCTGACCGCCCCTTGGGTGAAGAAGGCCGCCGGGCGGGACCTGACCAAGCCGGAGTCGGCGCCGACCGCGCTCACCCTGGCCGACGGGGTCACCTCTCCGCTGGCCAGCCCGGCGCTGCGGGCGGGCGACTGCACTTCCTGGACCGTGCTCCAGTTGACGGACGGCTCCGGCACCCAGCTCTCCAGCGACCTGGGCGAGCTGGTGCCCGCCCACCTCACCGCGGGCCGGCCGGGGTCGACCGGCGAGGCGACCGGGGCCGAAGGGCTGCGCGCCTGGGCGCCGTTCGCCTGCTCGCTGGCGGCGGAGCGGGCG
>NZ_WWKH01000951.1:0-9047 GCF_009865595.1 Streptomyces sp. SID1328
GGCGGCGGTGAGGCGTACGGAGCTGTGGGCGGGGTTCGCCCTGCCCGGCCGGGGCTCGGCCGGAGCCGCGGTCGCCGCGCCGGACTGGACGGCGGCGGCGATGAGCGCGGCGACACCGGCCAGGGCGACGGTGGCGGTGCGGTGGCGTGCGGAGATGCGTCTGCGGGCGGGGTTGCTGCGGGGGCTGCTGCTCAACACTGACTCCTTCTGCGTGGCCGCCGGTCGCGCGGCCCAGGGAGACCGGACGGTGGGATGGGGCGTCCGGGGCAGAACAGGGCGGTGCGTGTTTTCGCGTGCGGGCGCGGGGTGGCGCGGGACGCGTGAGCGCTGTGCGGTCGCTGTGAGTCGGTCGTGGGAAGAGTGACAGGGGAGCGGGGGGCCTGTCAGGAGCGCATCGGGAAGTTGGCCGGAAGGTGCGCCTTCCGTACCAACTCCCTTTTATTGCAGGCGTATTGAGCAGTGTTGAGCAGGTGTGCCGACGGCCCTCAGGTCGTGCCGGCCTGCCTTCAGCCCGCGCCGCCGTCCCCGTGCCAGGTGCGCCACAGCGCCGCGTAGGCGCCGTCCGCCGCCACCAGTTCGTCGTGCGTGCCCAGTTCGGTGACGAGGCCGTCCTCCATCACCGCGACCCGGTCCGCGTCGTGCGCGGTGTGCAGCCGGTGCGCGATGGCGATCACCGTGCGGCCCGCGAGCACCGCCGCCAGACCCCGCTCGGTGTGCCGGGCGGTGGCCGGGTCGAGCAGGGCGGTCGCCTCGTCCAGGATCAGCGTGTGCGGGTCGGCCAGCACCACGCGGGCCAGCGCGAGCTGCTGAGCCTGGGAACCGTCGGTCACCCGGCCGCCCTGGCCGAGCCCGGTGTCCAGCCCCTCGGGCAGCTCCCGCACCCAGCCGTCGGCGCCCACGGCCACCAGCGACCGCCACAACTCCTCGTCCGTGGCGCCGGGTTCGGCGATCAGCAGGTTGTCCCGCACCGAGCCGAGGAACACATGGTGCTCCTGGGTCACCAGCACCACCTGGCGGCGCAGCCGCGCGGGCTCCAGCTCCGCCACCGGGACCCCGCCCACCATGACCGAGCCGGAGGCGGGCGCGTCGATACCGGCCAGCAGCCGGCTCAGCGTGGTCTTGCCCGCACCGGACGCGCCCACCACCGCCAGCCGCTCACCGGGCCGGACCGTCAGGTCCACCCCGCGCAGCACCTCCCCGCCCCGCTCGTACGCGTACCGCACCCCGCGCACCTCGATCCGGTCGTCCGCCGGAGTCCGCGCGGTGTCCACCGGAGCGCGCGGTGCCTCGGCGATGCCCTCCACACGGGCGAACGAGGTCTCGCTGGCCTGGAGTTGCTCCAGCCGCATCAGCACCATGTCCAGCGGATCGGTGAACTGCCGCATGTACAGCGCCCCGGCCACCACCGCCCCCAGACCGATCAGGCCGCGCCCGTGCAGCCAGCCCCCGACCAGCAGCACTCCGGCCACCGGGATCGTGTACGAGATCTCGACCGACGGGAAGAACACCGTCCGCAGGCCCAGCGTGCGGTACCGGCTGCGGCGGGAGACCTCCAGCGCCTCCCGGCTCGCCGCCGTACGCGCCTTCTCCAGCCGGAACGCCTCCACCGTGCGGGCGCCCGCCGCCGTGGCCGCCACGATCTCCGCGACCGCCGAGGTCGCCGCGCCCTCGGCCAGATAGGCGTCCCGCGCCCGCCGCAGGTACCAGCGCACCGCCAGCCACACCGGGGTCAGCCCCAGCAGCCCGAACAGGCCCAGCCACGGGCTGAGCGCGAACACCGCACCGAGCACGAACAGCGCCTGCACCGCGTACACCAGCAGCTCCGGGCCGATGTCCCGCAGCGTGGTGCCGACCGTCGCCACGTCCGCCGTGCCGCGCGCCGTCAGGTCGCCCGTGCCGGCCCGCTCGACCACCGAAGCGGGCAGCCCCAGCAGCCGTTCGACGAACGTCTCGCGCACCCGCGCCAGCGTCCGCTCCCCGAACCGGTGCGCCACGTACCGCGCCCAGCGGGCCAGCACCAGCTGGGCCAGTGCGCACAGCAGAATCCACAGCGCGAGCCGGTCCACCGCGCCGGCCCCGCGCCCGGCCCGGACCTCGTCCACGATCCGGCCGACCAGCCAGGGGCCCACGATGCCCGCACCGGCCGCCAGCGCGTTCAGGGACAGGGCGGCCGAGAAGGCCCGCCCGTCGGCACGGACCAGCCGGGCGGCGGCCCGCCGTACCGTGCGCCGGTCCGCGACCGGCAGCGCTCCCGTGTCCGTCGTCACCGCGAGACCTCCCCGTCACCCAAGTCCCTCGCCACCAGCGCCCGGTAGCCCTTCTCCCGGTCCAGCAGCAGCCGGTGCGGACCGCTCGCGGCCACCTTGCCGTCGACCAGGAACAGCACCGTGTCCGCCACGTCCAGCAGCAGCGGCGAGGTCGACGTCACCAGCGTCGTACGGCCCTCCCGCGCCTCGCGCAGCCGGTGCGCGACCGCCGACTCGGTGTGCGCGTCCAGCGCCGAGGTCGGCTCCACGGCGAGCAGCACCTCGGGGTCGGCCAGCAGCGCCCGCGCCAGCCGGACCCGCTGCCGCTGGCCCCCGGAGAGGCTGCGGCCCTGCCCGGACACCACCGTCTCCAGCCCGTCGGGCAGGCCCCGTACGACATCCTCGGCGACCGCCGCCCGCACCGCCCGGCGCACCGCCGCCTCGTCCGCAGGGCGGCCGGCGGACACCGTCTCCAGCAGCGGGCCGGCGAACAGGCCGGCCTCGTTGTCCGCGACCAGCACCCGCGCGCGCACCTCGGCCAGCGGCACCGCGTCCAGGCGTACACCGCCCCACAGCGCGTCGGTCGGCCCGTACCGGCCGAGGCGGTCCACCACGGCGGTGGTGTCGGCGGAGCGGGCCGCGACCAGGGCGGTCAGCCGGCCCGGCGCCACCCGCACGCCCGAGGCGGGGTCGTGCAGCTCGGCCGGGTGCTGGGGGGCGGTCAGCGTGCCGTCGTCCGGTTCGGGCTCCAGCCGGAGCAGGGCCACCACGCGGCGGGCGGCCACCACCGCGCGGTTCAGGTCGTAGTTCATCTCCACGAAGAACGCGACCGGGCCGATCAGCACCGCCGCGTACCCGTACACCGAGACCAGCTCGCCCACCGTGATCGCGCCCTGGGCGGCCAGCCGGGCCGCCAGCCAGGTCACCGCGGCCAGGAACAGCGTCGGCAGGCCGAGACCGAGCGCCTGCACCCAGCTCGTCACCGCGCCCACCCGGTAGCCCTGCTCCCGCAGCCGCGCGGAGTCCCGCGCGAAGGCGTCCGCGAACAGCGACTTGCCGCCGAGTCCGCCCAGGACCCGCAGGCCCCCCGCGAGGTCGCCGATGCGGGCCGTGAGGATGCCCTGGCGCTCCCGGTACTCGGTCTCGGTGCCCTGGAGGCGGCGGGTCAGCGGGCCGGTGAGCAGCGCGATGACCGGCACACCCAGCAGCACCACGGCGGCCACCGAGCCGGAGATGGTGAGGAGCTGGGCGGCCACCACCGAGTAGACGACGACCGAGCCGACGCCCGGCCCCATCACGGTCAGCGCCTGCGCGAGGGTCTGCACATCGCCCACCCCGACGGTGACGACCTCACCGGCCCCCACCCGGCGCGGCAGGGCGGCACCCAGCCTGGCCGCGTGCTCCACCACCAGCTTCACCGTGCGGAAGTTGGCGTCCATCCGCACCCGCGTCATGGTGCGGTGCCGCATGATGCTCAGCCACGCGCACCCCACCCCGGCCGCGAACATCGCGCCGGTCCAGGCCGCCAGCACCCCGAGCCTGCCCGGCACCAGCCCGTCGTCCACCGCCCGCGAGAGGAGGTAGGGCTGGGCCGCCATCAGTACCAGCCAGGCCGAGCCGAACACCGCGCCGGCCAGCGAGCGCCCCGGCTGGCGCAGCGCCAGCCACCACAGATAGCGCCAGCCGCCGCGCGTATCAGGTATGCCGGGATCTCCGTACGCGTCGATCATCCTGCCCCCGTTCCACCGGCCGTCACTGAGCCAGACTGTCCCGCCACGCCTTGTGCAGCTCGGAGAACCTACCGGAACCGGCGATCAGCCGGTCCGGGCGCCCGTCCTCGACGATCCGGCCGTGCTCCATCACCAGCACCCGGTCGGCGATCTCCACCGTGGACAGCCGGTGCGCGATCACCACCGCCGTACGGCCGCGGAGCACGGTCGTCATCGCCCGCTGCACCGCCCGCTCGCCGGGCACGTCCAGCGAGCTGGTCGCCTCGTCCAGGATCAGCACCGCCGGGTCCGCGAGCAACGCCCGCGCGAAGGCCACCAGTTGACGCTGACCTGCGGAGATTCGGCCGCCGCGCTTGCGGACGTCGGTGTCGTAGCCGTCGGGCAGCGCGCTGATGAACTCGTGGGCGCCGATGGCCTTCGCCGCGTGCTCGATCTCCTCCCGCGTGGCCTCGGGCCGGCCGATGGCGATGTTGTCCGCGACCGTGCCGGAGAACAGGAACGCCTCCTGGGTCACCATCACCACCCCGCGCCGCAGTTCGGGCAGCGCCAGCTCGCGCAGGTCCACCCCGTCGAGCAGGACGGCGCCCTCGGTCGGGTCGTAGAACCGGGCCAGCAGCTTGGCCAGCGTCGACTTGCCCGCGCCCGTGGAGCCGACCACGGCGACGGTCTGCCCGGCCGGCAGCGTCAGGTCGAAGCGGGGCAGCACCTCGCCGCCGGTGCGATAGGCGAACCGCGCCCCGTCGAAGACGACCCCGCGGCCGGGGAAGTCGCTCTTCAGCGGCGGGAGTTCGCGGGACTCGGCGGGCTCCGGCACGGACGGGACCTGGGCCAGCAGACCGGCGATCTTCTCCAGCGAGGCGGCCGCCGACTGGTAGGAGTTCAGGAACATCCCCAGCCGGTCGATCGGGTCGTACAGCCGCCGCAGATACAGCACCGCCGCCGCCAGCACACCGAGGGCCAGGGTGTCGGAGGCCACCCGGTAGGCGCCCCACAGCACGATCCCGGCGACCGCCGTGTTGGCGACCAGCCGGGAGCCGACCACGTACCGCGCCATCTCCAGCAGCGAGTCGCCGTTGCTGCGCTCGTGGTGCCGGTTGAGCGTGGCGAACTCGGCGTCGTTGGCGGCCTCGCGGCGGAAGGCGCGCACCGGCCGGATGCCGTTCATCGTCTCGACGAACTTCACGATCAGCGCCGCGATCGCCGTGGAACGGGCGGCGAACACCTTCTGCGCGCGCCGCTGATAGCCCCGCACCAGCAGGTACAGCGGCACGAACGAGGCGACCGCGACCGCGCCGAGGCCCAGGTCGAGCCAGAGCAGCAGGGCGGAGATGTACACGAACGACAGCACGACCGTGACCAGCTCCTGGAGCCCCTCGTCGAGGAGTTCGCGCAGCGCCTCCACGTCCGTGGTGGAGCGGGAGATCAGCCGGCCGGAGGTGTAGCGCTCGTGGAAGTCGACGCTGAGCGCCTGCGCGTGCCGGAAGATCCGGCCGCGCAGGTCCAGCAGCACGTCCTGGTTGACCCACGCGGACGCCCGGATGAAGGCGTACTGCAGCCCGCCGGAGGCCAGCGCGCACAGCGCGTACCCCGCCGCCACGGCGAGCAGTGGCCCGTGGTCGTGCCGGCGCACGGCCGGTACGGCGCTGTCGATGGCGTACGCCACCAGCAGCGGGCCGGTCTGCGCCGCCGCCTGCTGGAGCAGCAGCAGGAGCACGGTGAGCGCGACGCGGGCCCTGCGCGGGGCGAGCAGCGAGCGCAGCAGGGCGGCCGTGGCGCCGGGCGGGGTGGGCAGGAGGTCCCGGTCGAAGGGGTCGCCGGAGTCCTGCCCGCGTTCCGGTCCTGGCAGGTCGTCGTCCGTGGTGGGGGCGGCGGACGTCGTGGTGGTCATCGGGAATCCTCGGGTTCCTCGGGAGCCTCGCGCGGGCCGCCGGACATCAGATGGGCGTACTCGGCGTTGGTGCGCAGCAGTTCGTGATGGGTGCCCACGGCGGTGATCCGGCCGTCGGAGAGCAGGGCGACCCGGTCGGCCAGCAGCACCGTGGAGGGGCGGTGGGCCACGATCAGCGCGGTGGTGTCGGCCAGCACCCGGCGCAGCGCCGCCTCCACGGCCGCCTCGGTGTGCACGTCGAGCGCGGACAGCGGGTCGTCCAGCACCAGGAACTCCGGCCGGCCGGCCACCGCGCGGGCCAGCGCGAGCCGCTGCCGCTGGCCGCCGGACAGGCTGAGGCCCTGTTCGCCGACCCGCGTGTCCGGGCCCTCGGGCAGGGCATGTGCGAAGTCGGCGTGCGCCACGGCGAGCGCCCGGTCCAGCTCCTCCCGGCCCGCGTTCTCCCCGGCGCCCATGAGGACGTTCTCCGCCACGCTGGTGGAGAACAGGGTGGGCTCCTCGAAGGCGACGGCGACCCGGGCGCGCAGTTCCTCGCGGGGCAGCGCGGTGACGTCCACGCCGTTGAGGGTGATGCGGCCCGAGGTGGCGTCGTGCAGCCGGGGGACCAGCGACGTCAGGGTGGTCTTGCCGCTGCCGGTCGCGCCGACGAGTGCCATCGACTCGCCGGGACGGATGTGCAGGTCGACCCCGTCCAGCACCGGGCGGGCGTCGGGGGCCGCGTCGGCATGGCGGAAACCCACGCCCTCGAAGCGGAGGCCGCGTTCGCCGGGCTCGGGGGCCGCAGGGGTGCGCGTCTCCGCGTCGCCCTCGGGCCGCTCGTCCAGCACCTCGAAGTACCGTTCCGTGGCCGTCGCCGCCTCCTGGCACATCGCCAGCAGGAAGCCGATGGACTCCACCGGCCAGCGCAGCGCCAGCGCCGTGCTGAGGAACGCGACCAGCGTGCCGGCCGACAGGGCGCCGTCCGCCACCCGCAGCACGCCCAGCACGAGCGCGGCCCCGATCGCCACCTCCGGCAGCGCCACGATGACCGCCCAGATGACGGCCAGCAGCCGCGCCTTGCCGACCTCGGTGTCCCGCAGCATCAGCGCCGTACGGCGGAACGCGCGCGCCTGGCTGCGGTGGCGCCCGAAGCCCTTGACGACCCGGATGCCGAGCACGCTCTCCTCGACCAGCGTGGTCAGGTCGCCGACCTGGTCCTGCGCCTGCCGGGCCGCGTGCGCGTACCGCTGCTCCACGACCACGCAGACCCACAGCAGCGGCACGGCGGGACCGAGCACGACCAGGCCGAGCACCCAGTCCTGCACCAGCATGATCCCTACCCCCACGACGATCGTCACGCCGTTGACCAGCAGGAAGGTCAGCGGGAAGGCGAGGAACATCCGCACCAGCATCAGATCGCCGGTGCCCCGCGACAGCAACTGGCCCGAGGGCCAGCGGTCGTGGAAGGCCACCGGGAGCCGCTGGAGCCGCCCGTAGAGGTCGGCGCGCATGCCCGCCTCCACACTCGCCAGCGGACGGGCCACCAGCCAGCGCCTGATGCCGAACAGCAGCGCCTCGGCCACCCCGATCAGCAGCAGGTACAGCGCGCCCAGCCAGACCCCGGCGGGATCGCGCGCGGCCACCGGGCCGTCGACCATCCACTTCAGGACGAGCGGGATCACCAGACCGAGACAGGAGGCGACGACCGCGATGGCGGCGGCCGCGAACCAGCGTGCGCGCACCGGGCGTACGTAGGGCCACAGCCGCAGCAGGGTGCGGGCGGCGGAGCGGCGCCGGGCGGGGGGAGAGTTGGTGGACACCGGGGTCAGCGTACGGACCGGCCCCCGTCCCGCCCACCGAGTTTTCCGGCCCCTTGGCACCTCCTCAGACGACCCGCAGCAGCAGCACCGTCCGCGCCGGCACGGTGATGTCGGTGTCCGCGTCGAGGACCGTGCCGGGCGCCCGGAGCTGCTCCTCGCCCGAGGTGTCCACCACCACCTCGTACCCCGTCGCCCAGGGTGCGCCCGGAAGGGTGAAGCCGGTCGGCTCGTGCCCGGCGTGCAGCACGGCGAGGAAGCTGTCGTCCACCACCGCCGCGCCCCGCTCGTCCCGCCCCGGAATGTCCCGGCCGGA
The DNA here is from genome assembly GCF_009865595.1 of Streptomyces sp. SID1328. Taxonomy (NCBI): domain Bacteria; kingdom Bacillati; phylum Actinomycetota; class Actinomycetes; order Kitasatosporales; family Streptomycetaceae; genus Streptomyces; species Streptomyces sp. SID1328. The sequence continues at coordinate 7,977 of NZ_WWKH01000951.1, forward strand.
CAGATACATGCCAAGCGTGGCGGCGGGTGCGTACCAGTCCCGCTCGGTCATCTCCGTGCCCCGCGCGGTGAACCAGGCCAGGTCTCTGAGGCCGTCCGCCGAGTGCGCGCGGCCGGAGAAGAAGGCGCGGCGGCGCAGCACCGGGTGCTCGTGGCGCAGCGCGATCAGCCGGCAGGTCAGGTCGAACAGGGGCCGCCAGTCCGGGTCGTCCAGCAGCGACCAGTCCAGCCAGCTCAGTTCGCCGTCCTGGCAGTAGGCGTTGTTGTTGCCGCGCTGGGTGCGGCCCAGCTCGTCGCCGGCGACCAGCATCGGCACCCCGGTGGACAGCAGCAGCGTGGTCAGCAGGTTCCGCAACTGCCGTCTGCGCAGGGCCCGTATGCCCTCGTCGTCCGTCTCGCCTTCGGCGCCGCAGTTCCAGGAGCGGTTGTCGTCGGTGCCGTCCCGGTTGTCCTCGCCGTTCGCCTCGTTGTGCTTGCCGTGGTACGAGACCAGGTCGCGCAGGGTGAAACCGTCGTGCGCGGTGACGAAGTTGACCGAGGCGTAGGGGCGGCGGCCGCCCCAGGCGTACAGGTCGCTGGAGCCGGACAGCCGGTAGCCCATCTCGCGGACGTCGGGCAGCGCGTGCCGCCAGAAGTCGCGCACCGTGTCGCGGTAGCGGTCGTTCCACTCCGTCCACAGCGGGGGGAAGGCGCCCACCTGGTAGCCGCCGGAGCCGATGTCCCACGGTTCGGCGATCAGCTTCACCCGGCGCAGCACCGGGTCCTGGGCGATGACGGCCAGAAAGGGCGACAGCATGTCGACGTCGTGCATCGAGCGGGCCAGCGCCGCCGCCAGGTCGAAGCGGAAGCCGTCCACGCCCATCTCGGTGACCCAGTAGCGCAGCGAGTCCGTGATCAGCCGGAGCACCTGGGGCTGGACCACGTGCAGGGTGTTTCCGCAGCCGGTGTAGTCGGCGTACCGGCGGGCGTCGGGCTGGAGGCGGTAGTAGCCCCGGTTGTCGATGCCCTTCAGGGAGAGGGTGGGCCCGAGTTCGCCCGCCTCGGCGGTGTGGTTGTAGACCACGTCGAGGAT
>NZ_WWKH01000952.1:0-1649 GCF_009865595.1 Streptomyces sp. SID1328
CGCCGCGGCACCGGCCGCGGCCTGCGCGGCGGCGGGACCGCCACCGGAACCGGAGGCGCCGGCCTTGCCCGGAGCGGGCTTCTTGCCGCCCTGGGCGACGTCGACGGGCAGCATGACCAGCGCGGTCGTACCACCGGAGTCGGACGGGCGGAGCTGGATGCGGATGCCGTGGCGCTGCGACAGACGGCCGACCACGAACAGACCCATGCGGCGGGAGACCGACACGTCCACGGTGGGCGGCGCGGCGAGGCGCTCGTTGATCGCGGCGAGGTCCTCGGGGGAGAGGCCGATGCCGGTGTCGTGGATCTCGATCAGCACGCGGCCGTCGGGCAGCGCGTGACCGGTGACCTTGACCTTGGTCTGCGGGGAGGAGAACGAGGTGGCGTTCTCCAGCAGCTCGGCGAGGAGGTGCACGAGGTCGTTGACGACGCGGCCGGCGACCTCGGTGCTCGGCACCGACGCCAGCTCGATGCGCTCGTACTGCTCCACCTCGGAGGCGGCGGCGCGGAGCACGTCGACCAGCGGGACCGGGCGGGTCCAGCGCCGGCCGGGCTCCTCACCGGCGAGGACGAGGAGGTTCTCGCCGTTACGGCGCATGCGGGTCGCGAGGTGGTCGAGCTTGAACAGCGAGGAGAGCTGGTCGGGGTCGGCCTCGCGGGACTCCAGCTCGGAGATGAGCGAGAGCTGACGCTGGATCAGACCCTGGGAGCGGCGCGAGAGGTTGGTGAACATCGCGTTGACGTTGCCTCGCAGCAGCGCCTGCTCGGCGGCGAGTCGGACCGCCTCGTGGTGCACCTCGTCGAAGGCCGCGGCCACCTTGCCGATCTCGTCCCGCGAGTGCACACCGACCGACTCCACGGACGTGTCCACGTCCTGCGGGTCGGACTCGGAGAGCTGCTTGACCAGCTCGGGCAGCCGGTCCTGGGCGACCCTGGTGGCGGTGTCCTGGAGACGGCGCAGCGAGCGGATCATGGACTGGGCCACGACGAACGCGCCGACCAGCGAGACACCGAGCACGAGCAGGATCAGCACACCGGAGATGATCGCCTCCTGTTCGGAGGTCGCCTTCAGCTCGCGGGCCTTCTGCTCCATGCTGTCGAGCAGCTCGTGCTCGATCTTCTTCATCTGCTGGATCTTGGTGGAGCTGTCGTCCACCCAGTCCAGGTACGAGCGCGCCGGCTGTCCCGCCAGGCCGTCGCGCGACTCGAAGACGCGCTTGGCGTAGAGGTCGGCCGCCTGGATCGTCGGGTTGTTCTCGTCGATGGGCTTGAGGATCTCCTCGGCGCCCTGGCTCGCGTAGACCTTGCGGAAGATGTTGAGCTCGGAGCCCTCGCTGTCGTACGCGGCCTCGCCGTAGAGGCGGTCGTTGGTCGACAGGTCGCCCTTGGTGGCGTTGCTGGCGGGCAGGGCGGCCGCGATGACGGCTCGCTGCACCGAGGCGTACTCCTTGGCCGTGGAGAACGCGGCCAGGGCGCGGGTGCGCTGGATCATCTCCGGGTTGCTCGACGCCTCGGCCATGTCCTGGGAGAGGTCGATGAGCTGGGTGATCAGCCGGTGGTACGCCTCGACGGTCTGGGTCGAGTTGCCCTCGGAGGAGTACGCGTCCCGGCGGATCTTGCCGAGTGCGTCGAGCTGGGAGACCAGACCGA
>NZ_WWKH01000953.1:0-211 GCF_009865595.1 Streptomyces sp. SID1328
GGTCAAATCTGCCACTCTTTCGGCAGCCACGCCCGCACGGGTGTGGCGCAGTGCTCGCACAGCCCCGCCCCACGGCCGCCCGGCGTACCCCGCCCGGCCCGGCCACCGAGCAGGCCGGACCCCGGCCGCCGCCAAAGGAGTAGCGTGTGAGACCCACCCCCCACCGGGCGCTCGCCACCGGCGTGTTCACCACCGCCGCCCTGATCGCCCT
>NZ_WWKH01000954.1:0-320 GCF_009865595.1 Streptomyces sp. SID1328
GGCGGCGGGCAGGAGGTCGCCCACTCCAGCGAACGGCCGTAGCCCCACGGGTCGTCCACCTCGACCGGCTTGCCGTACTTCGCCGTCTTCCAGACGTTGTAGAAGAAGGGAAGCATGGACAGGCCGAGCAGGAACGACGAGATCGAGGAGACCGTGTTCAGGGCCGTGAAGCCGTCGGCGGCCAGGTAGTCGGCGTACCGGCGCGGCATGCCCTCGGCGCCCAGCCAGTGCTGGACCAGGAAGGTGCCGTGGAAGCCGACGAACAGCGTCCAGAAGGTGATCTTGCCGAGCCGCTCGTCCAGCATCTTGCCGGTGAACTT
>NZ_WWKH01000098.1:0-1485 GCF_009865595.1 Streptomyces sp. SID1328
ACTGCCAACTGACCATGTAGGACACGGTCTTGGATTGTGTCCTATGTGGTGAGGCGGTCGTTGGTCCGTTCATGGGGCGGGGTACGTGGAGTTGGATTGTTCCGGACGGGTTGTGGGAGATCGCGAAGCCGCTGATCCCGCCCTCGAGGGTGCGGCCGCAGGGCGGCGGGACGCGGGACACACCGGATGAGACGCTGTTCGCGGCCATCATCTACGTCCTGGTCAGCGGGTGCTCCTGGCGCCAACTGCCGCCCTGCTTGGGCATATCGAAGTCGACCGCCCACCGCCGATTCTTGATCTGGTCGAGAACCGGTGTCTGGGGCCGCCTGCACGAAGCCGTGCTGCACCGGCTCGACGACGCCGGCCTCATCGACGTCACCCGTGTCGTCCTCGACACTGCCCACGTCAGGGCGAAAAAGGGGGCGAACATACAGGTCCGAGCCCCGTGGACCGGGGCAAGCCGGGTTCCAAGATGCACGTCCTGTCGGACGCGAACGGACTGCCCCTGGTCGTCGGCGTCTCAGCCGCCAACACCCACGACAGCGAAGCATTGAAGCCCATGGTCGAGGGTCACCAAACGAGACACGACCCCCACCGCGACCGCTACTTCAAGCCTCAGCGCCTGCACGCCAACAAAGCGTATGACGTCCCCCACCTGCGGAAATGGTTACGCGGCAAACGCATCGGCGTGCGCATCGCCCGCAAAGGCATCGAGTCCAGCGAATGCCTGGGTCGCCGTCGTTGGGTGATCGAGCGGACGATGTCCTGGCTGGCCGGCTACCGCAGGCTCAGCCCCCGATACGAGCGCGATCCCCGAAACTACCTGGCCTTTCTCGGCCTCGCCGCCGCCATCTGCTGCTACAAGCGACTGCTCCGCCTCACCACATAGGACACGGTCTTATACCCCCCATCGCAGGCTCCGCCAAACTCTACGGTGGCCTCCACACTTCGGGCATTGTGGAGCCCGAACTGGAGGAACGACAATGCCCGCATGTTTCATGAATGCCCGACAGACGGCCGAGTACCTGAACATGTCCATCACGTGGGTCTATCGTGACGCACCCAAACTTGGTCTGAAGGCCTACAAGTTCGGGCACGGCCACAGCGCGAAACTGCAGTTCAAGGTCTCCGAAGTAGATGCCTGGGCTCAGCAGCAGAAGCTCGGGTAAGACCCAGTCCGCCGGGTCCTGAGCGCGGAAGCGCCCAGGACCCGTTCCGTGTCAGGCAGCGAGTGCCATATCCAGCACTTGGGCGGCCCTGCCGATCGATCCCGGCATGAGGTGCCGGTAGATCTTTAACGTGATGTCGAGGCTCTTGTGGCCCATCCATTCGGCGACGTCGGTGATCGGGATGCCGTTGCTCAGGCAGTTCGATGCGAAGAAGTGACGGTTGCCGTAAAGCACCATCCCCTCGGGGATGTCCACCTCACCCGCCGCGCGTATTCGCTTCCACTGGTTGTCCATTGCCCAGTGCGGATATGGCTTA
>NZ_WWKH01000955.1:0-579 GCF_009865595.1 Streptomyces sp. SID1328
CGGATCACCCCCACGTGCGTGGGGAGGACTCGAGCCGGGTGGCCGCGATGATCGTCATCGGTGGATCACCCCCACGTGCGTGGGGAGGACATCTGGAACATGCACAACGCCGCGTGGGGAACCGGATCACCCCCACATGCGTGGGGAGGACCAGCGCGCCCGCCATCTCGATGAGATGGGTCTCGGATCACCCCCACATGCGTGGGGAGGACCCGCTGCTCTCGAAGCCGATGATCTCGGTCCACGGATCACCCCCACATGCGTGGGGAGGACGACGCGGCCTTCGTGTACCTCCGCGGAGCACCTGGATCACCCCCACATGCGTGGGGAGGACATGACCTTGTAGCCGGGCGCGGCCAGGGGGTACGGATCACCCCCACATGCGCGGGGAGGACTCCGGGCCGTTCTTGAGGAACCGCCAGGCGGCCGGATCACCCCCACGTGCGTGGGGAGGACTACGCCGGCCGAATCGGCGCAGACGGCCTCCACGGATCAGCCCCACGTGCGTGGGGAGGACTGTCCGTTGTTGGAGTAGAGCATGGGGGCTGCCGGATCACCCCCACGTGCGTGGGGAGGACT
>NZ_WWKH01000956.1:0-22104 GCF_009865595.1 Streptomyces sp. SID1328
CGACGGTGATGTTCTCCGCCTGGGGGCCCTTGTGGCCTGGGGTGACGTCGAACGTCACCTGCTGGCCCTCGAGGAGCTCACGGAAGCCGGAAGAGTTGATGTTGGAGTAGTGCGCGAAGACGTCCGGGCCGCCGCCGTCCTGCGAGATGAAGCCGAAGCCCTTTTCGGCGTTGAACCACTTCACGGTACCGCTGGTCATGCTGAGCCTTCCGGTCGAGACCGGGCCCGCACCGCGCGGACCCGAAAGTGATGCCCTGTTCCCTCAGCGCACAGCAGAACGCCCACGCCAGAGCGCGGGCGGGACACGGCATCTGTCAGCGACGCTACACGCCGGGACCGGCTCCCACCGAGAGCAACGACCATGACTCACCCGTCCGTCGGCCCGTCGCCGTGGCCGCGCAGACAGTCTTTGAGGGCCCGCCCGGTGTGCGGCCTCGACCTTGCACTCCTGGTGGCCGGAACCACCCCTCCGCGCGAGCCCTTGTTCGTACGGGACTGACCCGGCCGCCGCTGCGGCCGTGATCAGCTCGCCTCCTCCCGCAGAGCGAGGCCCATGCGGGCCGCGAGGGCGGTGGCCAGGGAGGCGATGGTCGGGTGCTGCCAGACGAAGTTGCTCGCCAGGCGGACTGCGAGGTCGGCGTCGAGACGGATCCGCAACTCGGTGGCGAGGAGCGAGTCGAAGCCCAGGGACTTGAGGGGGGTGTCCGGATCGAGGGTGGCGCTGCCGGTGCGCAGGATGGCCCGGATGTGGTCCGCCAGGTAGCTCTCCAGGGCGTTCTGGCGGGCGATGCCCGCGGGCAACGCCTCCAGCCGGGCGCGGACGTCCCGCGAGCCGCTCTCCGCCCGCTCGGGCTCCGCGCGAGCGGCGTCCGCCGCGTCACGTTCGTCCGGTGAGAGGTGGGCGAAGAGGCTGGAGTCCGCGGCCTGCCGGGGAATCCAGGTTCGCGGCGCTCCGGGGATGACGGCCGTCCGGACCCTGCCGTGGGTGAGCAGGCTGTGCAGCGCCTCCAGGCCCTGGCGGGTGGGGATCGTCTCGTAACCGCGGCCGGCGAAGTCCATGGCCTGTCCCGTCTCTCCCCAGGGACCCCAGTCGACGGCCAGCGTGGGCGAGCCGTTGCTGGTGCGCCACTGGGCGAAGGCGTCGAGCCAGGCGTTGGCCGCCGCGTACGCGCCCTGGCCGGCGTTGCCCAGCAGGCTGCTCATCGAGGAGTAGACGACGAACCAGTCCAGGGGCACCCCGGCCGTCGCCCGGTGCAGATTCCAGGCCCCCGTCACCTTGGGCGCCCATACGCGCTCGAGCTGGTCGTCGCGGATGGTGTTCAGGGCGGCGTCGTCGAGGACCATGGCGCAGTGCACTACGCCGCGCAGCGGCAGCCCTCCCTCGGTGGCGGCCTCCACCAGCCGTTCTGCGGTGCCGGGTTGCGAGATGTCGCCGAGCACGACCGTGGTGTCGCCGCCCAGGTCGCTGATCGCGCGAGCGGTCTCTGATGACGGGGTCCGACGGCCGTTGAGGACGACCCGGCCCGCTCCCTGCTCTGTCAGCCAGCGGGCGGTGGCCAGGCCGAGACCGCCGAGCCCTCCGGTGATGACGTAGGCGCCGTCGGAGTGCACGACGCCTGGTCCACCGGGGTCGACCGCGAGGGTCTCCCCCTCGTCGGGGACCGACAGCACGATCTTGCCGGTGTGTCCGGCACGGGCCATCAGGCGGAAGGCGTCGGCCGCGTGGTCCAGGGGGTACTCCGTGCACAGCAGCGGTTTGAGGCGTGCCGCGGCGATGTGCGCCATCACCTCGCCCAGGATCTCGCGTAGCAACTCGGGTCGGCGTCGTTGGAGTTCGATCAGGTCCACCGTGCTGAACGTGATGTTGTGCCGTAGCGGACCGAGCCCCATGGGGGCGTCGGCCATGATGTCGCGTACGCCGAGTTCGACGAAGCGGCCGAAGGGGCGCAGGCTCTGCAGGCCGGCGCGGACGGCCGGTCCGGCAAGCGAGTTGAGGACCACGTCGACTCCTTCGCCCCCCGTGGCCCGGCGGGTCTGCGGGGCGAACTCCAGGGAGCGGGAGTCCATGACGTGGCGGACCCCCATGCCGCGCAACTGGCGCCGCTTCTCCTCCGAACCGGCCGTGGCCAGGACCTCCGCGCCCAGGAGCCGGGCGACGGCGATCGCCGCCCTGCCGGTGCCCCCTGTCGCGGAGTGGATCAGTACGCGTTCGCCCGGTGCCAGCCGCGCGACGTGGCGCAGGGCGTACCAGGCGGTCAGGTAGGCCGTGGGCAGTCCCGCCGCCGCCGCTGGCTTGAGCCCCGGCGGTACGGGGGCCACGGCGTTGGACGGGACCGTGACGAAGGACCCGAAGGCGCCCCCCTCTAGCTGTACGGCGAGCACGGCGTCCCCCGGACGGAGGTGGTTCACCCCGGGTCCTACCGCGGAGACCACCCCCGCGCACTCGAAACCGATGCGGTAGGCGGTCTCCGGCTCGGAACCGAGCATCCCCAGGGAGGTCAGGGCGTCGCGGAAGTTGACGCCTGCGGCCCGCACGCGCACCTCGATCTCTCCCTCGGCGGGCCGGCGGCGGCCCGTCGAGACCAGTTCGAGGCTGTCGGGGTCACCGAACTGCCCGACGCGCAGGCGGAATCCGTCATCCCCGAAGCGCACGGTCCGGGTGGTGCGGGCCGTGCGCTCGGCCGCTGTGACGGGAGACGGGTCGAGGCGCGCGACGTACCGGACACCACTGCGCAGTGCCACCTCGTCCTCGGGCGCGTCGGCGAGCAGTTCAGCGGCCAGGGTGTGCAGTCCGCGCCGGTCGGGGTCGGTGTCGACGAGGGTGGGACGGAGATGGGGCCGTTCGACTGCCAGGACTCGGATCACACCGCGCACCGCGCTGTGGGCGGGGCGCCCGGCCTCGTCCACCGTGACGGCGTACGCGTGCCGGGTGGCCACGTACAGACGCCATGGCTCCCCGTGTTCGTCGGCGGCCTGAGCCAGGGCGAGCAGCCGGCGCGCGCGTTGCTGCGCGCCTCCCACGGGGTCGGTGGTGTCGGCGGAGGGTGTGCCGGACAGGAGGACCACGCCGCGCCAGGCGTCGGCTCCGGAGGTGAGGTGCCTGCCGAACACTTCGCCCAGTGAGGCGAGTCCTTCCGCGTCCAGAGGGATGTCCCGCACATGCACCCTCGCACCGGCGGAGCGGAGGTGGTCGGCCAGGCATTCGGCCTCGCCGTCGCCCTCGCCGATCACCAGCCAGTCTCCGGGCGCGGTCCGCCCGGCATGCGGCCGGGGCGCGCGATGCCAGCCGAGTTCCATGAACCACTGGTCGACCTGTGACGCCTGGGCGGGCGCGCTCCGCAGGAAGCGGACGTTGTCGAGGGCGAGGACGGGGCGTCCGCGAACGTCCAGCGCGCGGACGTCGCCGACGAGGGTCGAGCCGGTGTTCTCCGTGATCGACGCGTGGACGTGCGTAGCCAGGGCGGGGTCGCCGAGGAGGCGCATGGAGCCGACCCCGACCGGGAGGATCGGCGCGGGCGTGGTGTCCTCACCGGCGCCCGCGACGACCAGTTGCAGGCACAGGTCGAGGAGGACGGGGTGGACGCTCAGCGGGGGGGCGGGAGCGGCGGCGGTGCGGGGCAGGTGGACGCGGGCCCAGTAGGTGTCCCGCCGTTCGGTGGTCCGCAGCGCGGTGATGCCGGTGAAGGCGGGTCCGTGTTCCAGTCCGCAGGCACGCAGCCCGGCATAGAGCTTTCCGGGATCGAGGGCGACGGGGTGCCGGTGCTTCAGCTCGGGGACGGACGCAGCGCGGGTGTCGGGGGGCGCGATGGTGCGGCGGGCCACGGCGGAGGCGTGCAGTTGCCATGAGCCGTCCGGGGCGGGCGAGTGGACTTCGCAGGTCGCCTGCCCGCCGTCGGTGAGGGTGATGGTCGTACTCAGCTCGGTGTCGTCGTCCAGGGGCAGCAGGTCGTGGAAGGCGATGTCCACGAGTTCCACGTCGGGAGCGGCGTCGGCCAGTGCGGTGACCGCCGCGGTGTGCAGGAGGGCACAGAAGCCGGCGCCGGGCAGGACGGGGGAGCCGTGCACGCGGTGGTCGTCGAGCCAGGGCAGGTGCCGGGCGGGAGCGGAGGCGTGCCAGTTGTGCCGGACCGGAGTGCCGGGAATCACGGTGTGTCGGCCGGGCAGGGTGCCGTCCGCCCAGGGTACTTCCGGTGCCGCCGTGTCGCCGGCCCAGTGGGGGATGCGGTCGAAGGTGGTGGTGGGTACGTCGGTCAGGTGACCGCCGCCGCAGGGGGACGTCCAGTCGACGGTGCCGCCGTGGCAGTGGAAGGCGGCGAGCTGCGTCCTGAAGGTGACGAGCTCGTCCTGGGCCCGGCGGAGCGTGGGCAGCACGACGGCATTGGGGACCAGGGGGGCCAGGCTGTCGTTGAGCGCCTGGGCGACCACGGGGTGGGGCGAGATCTCGATGAACACCTGGTGCCGGTCCTGGGCGGCGGCGGTCACTGCGGGGTGGAAGCGCACGGGCCGGCGGAGGTTGTCGCACCAGTACGCGGCGTCGAGCACAGGCTGCTGCCTCGGGTCCTCGGTCACGGTGGAGTAGAACGGGATGCGGGGCGGGTTGGGGGTGATGTCCGACAGCCCCCGGCGCAGATCCTCCAGCAGCGGGTCGACGTACGGGCTGTGCGACGCGACGTCCACCGCGACGGGAGCGGCGGGGATTCCGCGTTCGTCCCACCGGTCGATGAGACGCATGATCTGTTCCGGGTCGCCGGAGACCACACTGGCCTCGGGCGACGCCAGGACGGCCACACAGACGCCGTCGGCGCCCGCGTCGACCAGGGCGGCCTCTACCGCGTCCGGTCCCAGGCCGACGCTGGCCATGGCACCCGTGCCGGCGATCCGCTCCAGCAGCGCCGAGCGACGGCAGATGACCCGTACGCCGTCAACGAGGGTCAGGGCCCCGGCCACCACCGCGGCGGCGACCTCGCCCATGGAGTGGCCGATCACAGCGGCCGGACGGACACCGTGCGCCTCCCAGGCCGCCGCCAGCGAGATCTGCAGCGCGAACAGAACCGGCTGCACGCGCGGGCACCCGGTGACCGGCTCACCGGCCCGGACCAGGTCCAGGACGGAGAAGCCCGCCTCCTTGCGGATCAGGGCGTCCGCCGCGGTGAGGGCCTTCCTGAACGCCTCGTCCTGCGCCAGGAGTTCCCGGCCCATGCCGGACCACTGGGAGCCCTGGCCGGAGAAGACCCACACCGGGAGGCGGGGCGCGGTCACGTCGGCGGCGCTGGACACCAGGGCGGGCGCGGGCAGGCCATCGACGAACAGCCGCAGCGCCTCGGCGGTCTCGGCGTGCGAACGGGCGACGACCGCGAGCCGGCCACGACCGGGACTGCGACGCAGGGCGAGGGTGTGGGCGACGTCCCGGAGCGGGACGGTCGCCCCCTCCGCGCCCAGCCATGCGGCCAGCTTCCCGGCGGCCTCCGGCAGCGCCCGGTGTGATCCCGCCCCGAGCAGGATCACCTCCGGGGGTGCCTGTCGGGGTCGACGCGGTGCGGGCAGGCCGGTACGACGAGCGGGCGGAGGCTCCTGGAGGATCACGTGCGCGTTAGTGCCGGAGAAGCCAAAGGAGGACACCGCCGCCAGCCTGACCGGTTCCCGGCCGGGCCACGGGGCGCTCTCCCGCGGTACGAACAGGCGGGTGCCGTCGGCGGCGATGGCCGGGTTCCACTCAGTGAAGTGCAGGTTGGCGGGGATGGTCCCGTGCCGCAGACACAGCACGGTCTTGATGAGCCCGGTGATGCCGGCGGCCGGTTCCAGATGGCCCAGGTTGGTCTTGACCGAGCCGAGTGCGCACGGGGAGAGCCCACGGCCGTACACGGCGGCGAGACTCGCGAACTCCACGGGGTCGCCCAGTGGCGTGCCCGTTCCGTGCGCCTCGATCAGGGAGACGCGGGCCGGGTCGACGCCGGCCCGCGTCAGGGCGGCGCGGTACAGGGACTGCTGGGCTTCGGCGGAGGGGGCGGCGAGACCGTCGGAACGGCCGTCCTGGTTCACCGCGGTTCCCCGGACGACGGCGAGGATGCGGTCACCGTCGCGGCGGGCGTCGGGCAGCCGTTTGAGGACGACGGCGCCGCAACCCTCGCCGCGCACGAATCCGTCGGCCGCGGCGTCGAAGGTGTGGCAGCGTCCGGTCGGGGACAGCATGCCCATCCGCTCGAAGGATCGGGTGACGCGCGGGGCCAGCATGAGGGTGACACCGGCGGCCAGGGCCAGATCGCATTCCTGTCGGTGCAGCGCCTCGCAGGCCAGGTGGAAGGCGACCAGGGACGAGGAGCACGCCGTGTCCAGGGCGATGCTCGGGCCGTGCAGACCGAGGAGGTAGGAGATCCGGCCGGCGGCGACACAGTGGCCGTTCGTCAGGATGGAGCCCTCGAGTTCCCTGGGTTTTCCGGCCAGTTGGTCCATGTAGTCGTGGTAACTCAGTCCGGTGAACACGCCGGTCGGTGAACCGGCGAGCCGGTCGGGAGGCAGCCCGGCGTGCTCCAGTGCCTCCCAGACGACCTCCAGCAGGAGCCGGTGCTGCGGGTCCAGCACGTCGGCCTCGCGGCCCGCCACGCCGAAGAAGTCCGCGTCGAAGCCCCAGACGTCCCCGAGGTATCCGCCACGGAGGGCGGCGGGCGCGTCCGCGGCCGGCCCGCGCCCCCCACCTCCCGTCCACCGGGCGGGCGGTGGCGGGCCGACCGCATCACGTTCCTCCATCAGCAGACGCCACAACGCGGCCGGAGAATCGACGTCTCCGGGGAGCCGGCATCCCATGCCGACGACGGCGATGGGAGCGGTCACCGGCCGGGGAACGTGCTTGTCATTGGCCACAGAAGTCTCCTTGTCACTGCACGAGGGGCGGGGGCACGCGAGGGGTGCCGAGGATGCGACGGCGGACTCGTGCGTGAGGGCATAACCGCAGGGACGAGCCGCGGAGCGGCGGACGGCTACGGATCAGACGTCCGCACTGCCCAGCAGGATCGCGCTCTTCACGCCGCCCAGCTGGTAGTTGAAGGTGAAGGCGTAGTCGAAGTCGAGGGGGCGGGACACCGTGCCGGGGACCGGGTCGAACGTCAGATGACCGGCCGGCTGCTCGCAGTTGGCGGTCGGGCAGACCTGGCTGTTCCGCATCATCAGCAGGGTGAGGGCCACCCCGAGACAGCCCGCCGGAGCACCGTTGTGCCCGAAGCAGCCCTCCTGCGAGGTCATGAGGAGGTCGGATGCCGCGGAGCCGTACAGCTCCCTGACCGCGTTCGACTCGAAGGCCGTGACGACCACGTTGCCGTCACTGCCGCCGTGGATGTACGGCACCTGACCGATGTCCCAGGTGTCACCGAGGCAGCCACGGGCCGCTGCCACGAGTGCCCGGCCGCTCTCGTCGCTGGCCAGCGGGTTCGAGAGCCCGTCCCGTGTGGTGACCTGTGACAGGACCTGGCCGTAGGGGCGGGCGGCGCGGGCGAAGGCGTGCTCCCGGCTCTCGATCACGAGCGTCGCGGACCCTTCGCCGTGATTGATGCAGTCGGCGCGTTCGTCGTACGGGCGCATCAGCGCGTCGAACGACGGCAGCAGGCTGGGCATGTCCTCGGAGCGCATGGCGTCGTACGCCGTCTGAGCTCCGCTCAGCAGGCGCTGGATGTTGCGGATCATCGTGACGCTGAAGACGTCGACCCCGGTCACCACGGCGATGTCGGTCTCACCGGCGGCGATCATGCAGAGCGCGTTGCCGACCTGCACCGCGGACGAGGCACAGCCGCACGAGACCGTGAAGTTCGCGCCTTTCGACCGGGTGAGCGCGCCCTGCACCAGGGCGACATCCGACGGGGTGACGGCCTGCTCCGCCGCGACGAACATCTCCAGCGCCTCGGCGACGGGATAGGTCGCCGGGTCGGCGCGCAGCACGGCGAGGTAGCTGTCGATGTTGGCATCCACTCCGCCCCGACCCACCAGGATCGCGGCATCCTCCAGGTCGCTCCGCACGTCGAGGCCGGCGTCGTGGCACGCCTGCGTGAGGGAGACCAGCCCGAAGCGGTGGGCGTCCGTGTAGTGGCGGGAGAAGAATTGCGGGATGCCCGGCACGCGCTCCTCGAACACGGCTGCCGGCAGGGTGACGCCACCGAAGTAGACGCCCTTCTTGACCAGGCACGACGTACCAGTCGAGGCGACGCTCCAGAGGTCGTCGGCGGTGAAGACCGGATCCTGCGGACCGGGGAGACAGAGTCCGATCCCGGTGACGACGGCGTCGCGCGCACGGGCGCCGGCGCGCCGCCTCACGAGCTGCTCGCACGTGACAGTGAGTCGATCATGGAAGTTCCCTTCGACGGGTGGGGCGGACGACCGCCCGGCTATTCGGCCACGTAGGTGCGGCAGGACCAGCGATAGACGGGAAACTCCACTCCCTCGTGGATGGAATACAGGCCCGAGAACTCGAAATGCTCGTATGCGTTGCCGCAGAGGATCTTCACCTTGGGTTCGGATTCCAGGGATCTCACCTGCCATACGTGGGGAATGGCGATCCAGTCCGGGCCGCCTCGTAGGAGTACGGGAATGGAATTCGGCGCCTCGGGTTCCGTTTTCCGGTCGTCGCTGTTGCCCGCCGAATTCACCTGCTCTCGCGTGAGCGGGGTGGGGAAAACCGGGGGGAGGGTCCATCGCGATGCCGCCGAAAGGGACCGGCAAAGAGAATTGAGGAAAGCGGAGATCCACATGACGACCTGCCAGGGAGGGGGCCGGGTACCTGCGCGAGGCAGGGCACTCACAGCGGTCGGCGGCAAGTGCCCTGCGCGCTCACCGCGCGCCGGACCTGGGGAGGGGGCGGCTCCGGCGTGCGGCGGGTCCCGGTCGACGCCGGGACGACGGGTGCGGGAGGGCGCCGGGATCAGGGCCCGGGGTCAGCGCCCTCCCGCACGGGGGCGGATCAGGTCGCGCTGGCCAGCGCCTGGGTGATCGCGGAGGCCGTGGCCTGCTCGGCACCCAGCGCCGAGCTAGTGACTCCGAGGACGTTGTACACGAGGGCGGTGGCATTGGTCGCCGTGGCGGTGAGGACGTTGGCCCCCACCACGTTCGGCTGGCCCTGGCAGTCACCGATGGCCGCCGCGAGATACGTGGCCGCGGCCACGTTCTGGATGCGGGCGCCGGCCGGGTTGTTGGCCTGGTCGGCCGCGATGGCGGCGTTGTTGGCCGTCTGCGCGGACTGCAGGTCGGACACGCAGGCGGAGACGGCCGCGGGGGCGGCCGTCGCCAGAGGAGCGATGCCGACGACGGCACCGGCCGCGAGAGCGGCGGTGGCAGCGGCGGCGGCAAGACGGGAACGGAACATGTGGCACTCCCTTGAACAGATGGCTGGTTCACTCAATGGCCACGACACCGGTGGGAGCGGTTGCGTCCAACTGCCGGGAATGACTGCCCGAGAAGGGAACTCGACCTGATCGCCGCGTACTTAGCGTGATGGGAGTGACGACCGGAACGGGTAGCAGTCACGTTCCCGGGAAGGATGGGCAACCCGCCGGTTCGTGCTCCAGTAATGCGCCACCGGTGGGAGGCATAACAAGGGGAATATGTGGTTCGTCACCCGATTGGAGTACAGACGACCACCTGGACCCGCTCGAATATGAAGCACCGACGAGCTTCACCGGTGAGCCCCTGGGGGCTCCCTCTGGTGGCACAGGGCCCGCACCCGGCAAGCGCGGCCCGGTCGGTCATCACACGCCTCACGCGCATAGCAATGATTTCATCACAACGCACTAGGCCATCCGGGTGTACTACGCAGGGTAAGTGTTGCCGCCATATGCCGCATCAGTGGATAACTGTGACATCCAACGGTGGGCCCCATCCTCTCCGGTGGTGTGGTAGTCCGCGCACAAGGCGCCGGTCTTGTGCCGCTCCGTGTGTGACGGGCTACCACGATGGGCCCACCGCGAGAGGTGTTGGATGCGTCAGCCGGTGCTGGCCAGCGCCGGCTGACGCGCCACCTCCGCTCCGGTGCGTCAGCCGGATGAGCCGCCGGACACGACAGCCTCAGGTGTTCTCACCGCCGTGCGGCTGGCCCGCGGCCCTCCCGGCCCCGCGGCCCCACCAGGAGCGCCAGTCCGCCTCGGTGCCCGCCCCCGCGGACGCGCTCCAGGAGTGTCCAAGTTCGGCCTGCCCGCGCCTCGGTGGCGGGGAGGCCACCGGACCGCAGCCCATCGCAGAGCCGTGCATCCGAGGCCCCGGCCCCGCCTGCCAGGGTCTCCGTCCCCCCACAGGATCAGGAGCGACGGGACATGGAAACCACCACACGCGCCTGCGCGCGGATCGTTCTGTCCGCGACGGACATCGACAGATGGCCCGACGCGTCGGACATCCGGACGTCTACCGCGGCCAAGTGCCAATCACGCAGTCTCACCGTCTACTTCCCCCCGATGGACCGCGCCGTTCCGGTCTGCCGACATTTATCCGGTTTATGGCTGCAAGGGCAGGGGCTGGCGAATCGGGACGTCTGCTACACGACTCTGCTCGTCGCCACGGAACTGGCGACGAACGCCATAGTCCACAGCGACAGCACCGTCATCGTCGCCAGCCTGCGGAGGAACCGGACCCACCTGCGCATCCAGGTACGCGATCAGGGGCGGACGGCCACAGAGAAGCACTGGCACAAGGTCTCGGGCTTCGGTCGCGGTCTCGGCATAATCGCCGGCTGCACCCGGGAATTCGGCACACACGTGGACGACGACGGCGCCCGCACGATCTGGGCCACGGTCGCCCTGGCGGCGGACTGAGGACGCAGAGCGGAGCGGCGAGCACTGCCGAGGGAAGTTACTAGCCGTAGACCGCCCCGGTGTACTTCTCACCGGGGCCCTGACCCGGCCCGTCCGGGACGAGAGGCGCTTCGCCGAAGGCGCAGCGAGGCGGCGTGAAACGAGCTGACAGGTCGGGCGGGAACGTCATGCCGAGACGGAGTTCAGCCGCCGCGATGTCCTCCGAGCAGGCCGGCGGTCGGAGTAGCTCGTGGCTTATGGCAGCGTGCTGTGCGAGCCAGTTCTCGATGCGGGCCCATGCCACGACAACCATCCCTGCGGGTGCGGGGGCGACCACTTCGGGCCCTGAATGTCGGGAAGTTGGAACAGCGCCTCCTGTCCGAAGAACGGTCCGCTTAGGATCACCACTCGAGCCTCGACCAGCAGCAGTTGGGCGAAACTCCGGGCCGGCTCAAGGAGGCGCTGGAAGCGGCGTATGAGGTCTTGAGCGCCTGACCTGCCGGGCACTGAGCGTTTTCAGCATTGCCTCTCCAGGGTGAGGACAGCTCCGGTGATGACGGCCAGACGGTTGGAGCCGATGCGGGATCTGGGAAGGATCAGGACTTCAGTCGCGTCATGTCACTTCGACGGGGGGCTCGGGTCTGGGCCGGCGCCCGGTTGACAGGGCGCTGGGGTGGGGCGAGTCCCCGTTATTAGGCTGGTGCCCCCGTCGTCGGGCCACTGGTGGACGGCGCGTGACTGTGCGCTTGCATGAGATGACGCTCGGCGCCGAATTTTCGGACCACGACTTGGTCCGTGTTCCTCGAACGTGCGGGTGTACGCGATCCCGAGAGGTCGGAGGACGATCCGGAGAGGGTCGAGTCGTCTGTGAGGACCAAGCACTCCATTGGCGGCTGCCAAAGCACCGTCGGTCTTGCGTGCACGCCGACGGTGCAGAGGGCGGCCAGTTCGTCGGCTCGGAATGGGGGCGGCTGACAGACCCACGCGTCACTGCTGCGCGGTCTCTCCCTCGCCGAACTGAGGGACGGTGTCACCGATGACCGCGGCGAGGCGCTGGAGCTGAGCGGCGAGTTCGCGGCGTTCTCGGGGTGTGAAGTGCGACAGCGCTTCGGTCTGACGGGAGCGCAGTTCCGTCCGCATCGCCGCGAGCCGCTCGGCGCCGTCGTCGGTGAGGCGGACCAGGACCTGGCGCTCGTCGCGGGGGGAGCGCTGCCGGGTGACCACGCCCGCCGCTTCGAGTTGCTTGAGCATACGGGTGGCGGTGGGGACGCTGACCTCGGCGGTGACGGCGAGCCTACCGACCGGCAGGCCCTCGCCTCCCGCGTCCGCGGCCAGGGGCTCCAGCAGCGTGAGCTGCGCCATGGACAGCCCGGTCCCGGAGCGTCCCATGGTGGCCGCCCGCGAGCGGCGCATGGCGTAGAACAGCCGGTCAGCGGCCTGCGCCAGCTCCCTCACGCCCTCCTCGCCCCCGGTCGGCCGCTGGGCGTCTTCCTCTTCTTCGTGCTTGCTCATCTCTCGCATGACTGTTAGCTTACTAAATGAAGTCGTTAGCAAGCTAAGCTTTAGGAGGCTTTGAATCATGGACTTCCCCGCACGCATCGACGTCCACAACCACATCGTCCCGCCGGTCTGGGCCGAGACCCTGGCCGCGCGCGGCCTGAACTCCGGCGGCTGGGCCATACCGGCCTGGAGCCCGAAAAGCGCGATCGCGATGATGGACCAGCAGGGCATCGCCACCGGCGTCATGTCCGTCACCTCGCCCGGCGTCCACCTCGGTGACGACGCCGACGCCCGGGGCCTGGCCCGGGCCGTCAACGAGTACGGCGCCGAGGTCGTCAAGGACCACCCGGACCGCTTCGGCCACTTCGCCAGCATCCCGCTGCCCGACGTGGACGCCGCTGTGGCGGAGGCCGTGTACGCGCTCGACATCCTCGGGGCCGATGGTGTGGTCCTAATGTCCAACGCCCACGGCAAGTACCTCGGCGACGCGGACTTCGAGCCGCTGTGGGCCGAGCTGGACCGCCGCGCCGCAAACGTCTTCGTCCACCCCGCGCAGCCGCCGATGCCGCTGCTGCCCGGCACTCCCGCCCCGCTCGCGGACTACGTCTTCGACACCACCCGTACCGCGCTGAACATGGTGCTGAACGGTGTGATGGACCGCTACCGCAACGTCCGTGTCATCCTGTCCCACGGCGGCGGCTTCCTGCCCTACGCCGCGTACCGGTTCACCGGTCTGACCTCCACGGTCGTGGACCGGGAGCGCAAGGCCGAGGACATCCTGCGCGACCTGAAGCGGTTCTACTTCGACACCGCCCTCTCCGCCAGCCCCTCCGCTCTGCCGGCCCTGCTCGCCTTCGCCGAGCCCGGCCACGTCCTGTACGGCAGCGACTGGCCCTTCGCCCCGCAGGAGGCCGGCTCCTACTACAACCACTTCCTGGAGACCTACCCGGACTTCACCCCTGGCCAGGCCGAAGCCGTCGACCGCGGCAACGCCGAGGCACTCTTCCCCCGCCTCGCCCGCTGACCCGCCCCTCCGGGCATATATTCCACGTCAGTGCTGTGCCGCGATGCCCCGCACCAACGGTGCGGGGCATCGGCGTCGTGCCGGACGGGCGTGGCGTCAGGGGCGCCCGCCCCTGTCAGACGAGGCGCGTGAAGAGCTTCTTGGCGTTGCCGCGGTTGAAGGCGGTCTTCTGCTCGTCCGTGAGGCCGCTGTCCGTGTCCAGGAGCTGGTCGAACGCGGTGGCGACGGACGCGGGGGCGTAGGGGAAGTCGCTGCCGAAGAGGATGCGTTCGTGGTCCGCGAAGGCCAGGAAGCTGGGGAAGGCGTCGGGCCCGGAGGACAGGGCGGTGTCCCAGTAGAAGAGCCGGAACTTCGCCAGCAGCTCCTCGGTGGAGGGCCCCTCGGGGTCGAGGGCCGGCTGGAGCTCGCAGAACCGCATCACCGCGTAGGGGACGAACCCGCCCGCGTGCGCCAGGATGATCTTCGTGTCCGGGTAGCGGTCCAGCACCCCGGAGAACACCATCTGCACGGCGTTCCGGGTGGTGTCGAACGGATAGTCCACCAGTGGGCCCGGCACGCCCGGAAGGACCTCGATCGGAGGGGAGGTCGGATGGATGAACACCACGGCCGACCGCCGGTTCAGCGCCTCCCAGAGCGGCGCGTACCTCGGGTCACCCAGATAGACGCCCCCGTAGTTGCTCAGGAGCACGACTCCGTCGGCGCCCAGCTCGTCCAACGCGTACTCGGCCTCGGCCACCGCGCCCTCGACATCCGGCAGCGGGAGGGTGGCGAAGTTCCCGAACCGGCCCGGATACCGGCTGACCAGCTCCGCCACGTACTCGTTGACCCGGCGCGCCATGTCCCGGCGCTCCTGCCCCTCCCAGGCGACCACACTCGGCGCGGTCAGTGACAGGACGCTGGTGGCCACCTGCTGATCGTCCATGAACGCCAGGTGCGCCTCCGGGCTCCACGCCGGGGTGGACCAGCCCGACGGGTCCCCGCCATGGCTCGGCAACTCCTCGGCCCAGAACGGGGGCACCACATGCGTGTGCACATCGATACGGGCCGCGTTGGGCATCAGAGTCTCCCTTTCCGCCCCCCTTCGAAAGATGCTCTCGGAACGTAGCCCGCCGACATCAGTCCGGCCATCCGAGCCCGTCGAGACATCCCGGGGAACCCACGGTCCAGGGCGTCTGGAACACCGGCCGCGCGAACGTCGGCCCGATTCGATAACACTCTCCTCCCAGGTGAGGACTCTCGCGACGTCGTGAGCCTCCCCACGCCCGGCGGGCAGCCCGACCGCGTCACCGAGCGACTTCAGCGTTGTCTCTCCAGAGTGAGGACGGCTCTGGCGATGACGGTCATGCGGTTGGGGCTGATGCGGGCCCGGCGGAAGATTCGCCAGGACTTCAGACGAGCGATGCCTCGTTCGACCGGCGCGCGGGCGGCGGACAGAGCCCGGTTGGCTGTTCTCCGGGTGGGGGTGAGCTCCCCAAGGGGTGGGCGTCTGGCCGGTGTTGTTACCCAGGGGCCGGCTCCGATATAGGCGCGGTCGGCGAGAACGGGCACGCCCTGGCGTTCGCAGGTCCGGATGATGTGGTGGGTGCGTGCGGCGGTCAGGTCGTGCGTGCGGCCAGGCAGTGCAGGAGAGATCCACAGCAGCTTGCCGGCGGGATCCGTCACGACCTGCAGGTTCACACCGTGGCGGCGGTGCTTCTGGGAGAAGTCGGCCCGGCTGTCGCCGACGCGGTCGCACTCGGCGAGTGTTCCCTCGAGCAGGACGTACTCGGGGTCTATCTCCCGCAGCACACGCAGCAGCCCGGGCGCTCGGCACACCAGGTGGTTGACGACGGCGGTGGCGTAGGCGTGAGCGGTGCCGACGGATATGCCGAAGCCCGCGGCGATCTGCGTGAGGGAGTCGTGCCGTCGGAGGTAGACCAGGCCGACAAGAGCCCGCTGGTGCGGGGGCAGTTTGCAGCGACGGTCACCCTCACGAGTGACGATGAGCATGGTTACCCACTCGACCAAGGCGTGAGGCAGGTCGAGTGCGGCAGGATATGGAACCAACAAGGCTCTCGCGCAGATGAGTTGAGACGTCGAACATCTCTCTCAACGACACGGGAGCCTCGTGCGTTGCGGGCACCAGCCCATCACCCGACCGGTGGCCACTCTGAAAGAGCTCACTCTGTTCGGGAAGGAGCTTCCCCGGAATGTTCCTTGGACCTGACGTCCGGGAGCACCTCCACGAGCGACCTGGGGCTCAAGGCCCCGGCACTCCACTGAAGCTCCACGTCACAGCGTCCACCAGCAGTACAGCCCGCAGCTCCGCGGCATGAGCACGTCTGGCCAGACCGACCAGGGCCTCCACAACACCCGTGGCCGTCGCAGCATCAAGTCCGGCCGCCGAGCCGGACGCGGCCCAAGCCTCGGCCGCACGCACGACGTCCTCCGCCGAGACGGAGACCAGGGCGTCGCGCAGGGTGTCCGACACTGCCAGCACGAAGGGGCTGTCCACCTCAGCGGACGACAGCAACTGCCCGGCCCGCGGCCGCGCGCCGGCCTCTTCATAGCTGCACCCCGTCATCACCGCTTCGAGCCCGACGATGGCGTCGACCGGATCGACGTCCTTGAGGAAGACCACGTCCAGCCCGACACGAGCCGGACCGCCGCCCTCGATCACGGCGAGCGCGGACACGTCATCAGCAGCGGCGGCGAAGTAATCAGCGTCCGGCACACGCGGATTCTGACATGATTACCACGAACTCGTCCCGGACCGCTGCGCCGTATATGGAGCGCGTCCGACTGGAGCGACCACGGCACGGTATTGCGCCGCGTTCTGCCACAGTTCGCGCGGGCGCTCGCCGACTGTACCGCCGAGCGCTTGCACGCTCCGGACGAGATCGGGCAGCCGTTCGCCAAGGGCGACTGGCAGCAGTGGCCCGTGCGTCAGCGCGAGTCGGTACGGGAGTTGTTGCACGCCTGGTGGTCCCACGAACTCACCAGCCTGGGCCCGGCGATCCCGATCCACGGCCTTCTCGCCCTCTGCACGGAGGTGTCCGGCACGCGCGCCCTGGCTCACGGTCTGGGCGGCACTCGACCACCCCGTGGCCGACCGGCACCTGGCCGAAGCGGCGGCCCACGGGGAGCGCGACCTCCTGGAGGACGACCTTCCGTGGCCCAGCTGGCACGACGAGGACGCCCTACGCACCGAACCCGCCACCTGGCTCGCCCACCACGCCCGGCCGCTTACCGGCTCACAACACCGACCGCATACGCCTGGCAGCCCTCCCCGCCCCGGCCCGCTGGGAGGACCTCCATTGGCCGGTCCGGCCGCCGGATGCAGCCCGGGCGGGCCACGACCGGCCCCGTCTTGACGGTCGTCCTACGTGTTGATGCTGTTGTGGATGTTGATGTCACCCGTGGTGAAGCCGAACAGCCCGCACAGGAGCAGGCAGCCGGTGGGGGTGGGGGCCGGCGGTGTGGGAGCGCTGGTGACCTGGACGGTCGTGGTGCTGTGGGAGGCATCGCAGTCGCCGTTGCCGTTGTAGGCGGCGATGATGTTGTGGGTGCCCGCGGTGAAGGTGGTGGTGTAGTCGGCCCTGCCGTCGGCGCCCACGGGCACCGTGGTCAGCTCGGTGGAACCGTCGAAGAGGGTCACGCCCAGACCGCCGCTGGGGTCGGAGGAGCAGGCGACCATGGCCTGCAGGTGTACCGGCGAGCCCGCGGTGGTGGACTGCGGTGTCGCGGTCACCGTGGTCGTCGAGGCCACCGCGGCCGCGGGCGAGGCCAGCCCCAGCACGGCCGTGAGCGCCGCGGCGACGACCAGTTTGCCCCTGCATCGGATACTTCTCACCGTTCGGCTCCCTACGTCGATCGACGGATCCACGGGCCATGCATCGTGGTGATGCAAAGCTACGGTGATCTTTTTTTCGTTCCGGGGAGACCGCGCGGGGAGGCAACCCGATCGGATCAGTCTCAGATGCCGGGTGGGGCGACGCGGGTGTAGGTCAGGCCGGCGGTGGTGCCGCCCGCGGTGGTGACGTTCACCGTCACCGGGCCCGCCGCCCCCGCCGGCGCCACGGCCGTGATCTGCGTGTCGGAGACGACGGTGAACGGGACGCTCTGGCCGCCGAAGGTGACCTTGGTGGCGGTGGTCAGGTTCGCACCGACCAGGGTGACGGCCGCCCCCGCCGAGGTGGGTCCGCTGTTCGGCACTAGAGCGGTCATGACGGGAGCGGCGATGTAGGCGAAGGGAACCGGGTTGCTCGGTCCGCCCGGCGTGGTCACCGTGATCTGCGTACTGCCCGTGCCCGGCGGTGCGGTGGCCGTGATCTGTGTCGACGACACCACGGTGAAGGAGGTCGCGTTCGCGGCGCCGAAGCGGACCGCGCTGGCGTTGAGCAGGCTGGTACCGGTCAGCGTCACCACCGTGCCGCCGGACACCGGTCCCTGACCGGGGTCGGCGGTGTTCAGTACGGGAGGCGCGGCGTAGAAGAAGTAGGCGTCCGGGGAGGCGGCGCTGGTGCCTCCGGGTGTGGTGACGGTGACCGCCGCCGCGCCGGGGCTTCCGGCCGGGGTGACGGCGGTGATCTGGTTCGCCGAGTTGACGGTGAACGACGTCGCCGGTGCGCTGCCGAAGCGCACGGCGCCGGCGCCGGTGAAGCCTGTACCTGTGATGACGACGCTGGTACCGCCCGATGTAGGACCGCTGTCGGGTGTCACCGCCGTGACGACCGGGACCGCGGCCGCCACGTAGGTGAAGGTCACCGCGTTGCTGGTGCCGGTCGGGCTGACGACGGTCACTGCCACCGGCCCGGCGCTGCCGGCCGGGCTCACGGCAGTGATCTGGGTGGCGGAGTTGACGGTGTAGGAGGCGGGGGTGCTGCCGAACCGGACGGCGGTGGCCCCTGTCAGCCCGGTCCCCGTGAGGGTGACGGCGGTGCCGCCCGTGGTGGGGCCCTGCGCGGGGTTGGCAGTACTGAGTGTGGGCGGCATGGGGTGCTCCTAGGACGGCCTTGTTCCAGATCGCGGCGGTGCCGCCGCCCGGTGTGCGGGCCGGGCGGCGGCGCCGTGGAGATCAGATCGAGGGCGGTGCGACGTAGGTGAAGGCGTCGGTGGCCGTGGCGGAACCGGCCGGGTTGGTGACCACCACGTCGACCGTGCCGGCGGCGCCGGGCGGGGTCACCACCGACAGGGTCGTGGTGTTCACCACGGAGAACGGCGCGGGGGTGCCGTCGAAGGTGACCGAGTCGGTGGTGTCGAGGTTGGTGCCGGTGATCGTCACGCCGGTGCCGCCGGACGTGGGGCCGGACGACGGGGCGACGGTGGCGACGGTGGGGACGTCGACGTAGGTGTAGGACAGGCCGTTGTTGGAGCCTCCCGCGGTGGTCACGGTGACCCCGACGGGGCCCGCCGCGGCGCCCGCCGGGACCGTGACCGTGAGCTGGGTGTCGGAGACGACCGTCGGGGTGGCGGTCACGCCGCCGAAGGAGACGCTGGTCGCGGTGGACAGGCCGGTGCCGTTGAGGGTGATGGTGTTGCCGCCCGCGAGCGGCCCGGAGGAGGTGCCGAGGGAGGACTTGAACGGGGCGCCGACGTAGAAGAACGGCACGGGGCTGCTGGTGCCGCCCGGCGTCGTCACCGTCACCCCGACCGTGCCCGTGCCGGAGGGGGACACCGCCGTGACCTGGGTCGGAGAGACGTTGGTGACGCTGGTGGCCGACTTGTTGCCGAACTTGACCGCGGTGGTGCCGGAGAGGTTCGTTCCGGTGATGGTCACCAACGTGCCGCCGCCGGTGGACCCCTGGTTCGGAGAGATGGGCATGAGGAGACTCCTCGCTGACAGAAGGAAGACACAGGACGCAGCCGACCGACGAGCGCAGGGGCGAGGAATTCGAGCACGCCGTGCGTCACCGCGGTGCCGCTGGGCGCGCCAAAGGAAAAGACCGGCAAAAGCCGCCTCTACCACGATCCCCCGGTATGGGATGGGCGGCCCACCGGTTTGCTGCCACCAGTGACCCATACGAGTGACACGCTGCCAACGTGCCGAAGCGGGTTTACACCCGGATGGCCGAGCGCGCGCCCGATGTAGCCGATTCCGCGCACGCCTGGCGCACGCTGCCGCCGCCCTCACACCGACTCCCGCACCACCAGCTCCGGATCGAAGATGCGGCGGAAGAGCCTCTCCGCATCGGACGCATCAACGCGGGAGATACGTCCTGGAGTTCATGCTCTTCCTCAACGCCACCGCCACCGCAGTACTGACCTGCACTGGCGTCGCGAGAAGCGAACCCCCCGCAGAGTCAGCCACTGCCGCGGAGTGACACAGTGCCTGCCTTTGACAACTATCGTGCTTCAGCTGGGGCGATGTAGTCGATGCCGGTCAGCTCCACGTTCAGGCGGCGGGCGCGGCGTCGCCGGTCCTGCAGCTCCTTGGCGGCCTGGGCGAGGACTTCGTTGGGGTGTTCGCTGCTGCACCCGTACGGGTGTTGAGGAGGCGGCCGGCCCACGCGGGGGCAGGTGGAGGGTGAGGAGACGCTCGCGGGCCTCGTTGGTGGAGCCGGTCGGCGCGATGTAGCCGAAGGTGGCCCGGAACTAGACGGTCATGGTGGCCTGTTGGGCGGCGCGGCGGCGGACGCGCTCACGGACGCGGGGCTGCCAGCGGGAGTGGACGGCCTCGTCGATCCGGCTCGGGATGTGGCTGGGTGGGTACTGGCGGGCACCCCGCCGGTAGCGGTTGACCGAGTCTGCGGTGATCCCGATCTCCGAGCCGACCGCACGGGCCGTGCCCAACTTCCGCAGCACGTAGTTAATCTGGCCCTTGAGGGTGCGGGGCGGGGGTGGTGGTGTAGGACTCGCGGTCGCGCACTCCAGGGCCTGGCCGATCAGGGCGTCGTCGGCGCCGACGTTGTGCGGGCTCGTCTGCCGTGGCATGGGGGCCTCCTACTCTCCGCCGTCCAGCACGGCGCTGTGGCCGCCGCCCTTGATGAGTTCAGGCGGGGTTGCCGCCCCGCTCAAGGCTGATGGCCCACTTAGTTGGGCCTCGTCCCCGTTCCAATGCACGACGGAATCCAGGTCCGGGTGTCAAACGCTGTATCAGGCCCTAAGATCGCCCTGGAGCTGTGCTCAGCTCGGCACTGCCGAGTCTCGCACTGTCCCTCTCCGCGGCCGTCATCTGCAAGGTCCTGGCATCGAGGTTGAACAACGACGACCGGACCATGGGGACGAACGACGAGGAGAACCGTATGGCTGATGAACCTAAGTCGAGCAGGATGAAGCAGTGGGCGAGCGCCCTTTGTGACGTACTGGGAGACCTTGCAGTCGGCTTCGCGGGTGGGGCAGTGTCGAGCTGAACACAGCTCCTCTGCTGTACAGCAGCGAGGTACAGCAACCACAGGAACTGAACTCACCCGACAGCGTCCCGTCAGGTACGACCGTTCGCGACCGATCCACAGAGAGCTACGGATCAGAAGTTCCCCGTGCCAGAACGCACGGGGAATGACGGGGAACCACTTTGCCGGCCAGACCGGCCCTGGCACCGCTTCACAGCAGGTCATCGCAGCAAGCCACCCGTGGATGACCGGAGCTTCCCAAGCTGAGAACGTCCGCCGCCTGCCCGGGCTCCTCGAAGAGTCAGAGAAGTTCCCGCCAGAAGAGGGCCGTCGCTCGCGGGTTCCAGCTGTCGTCGACCTCGCCCCGCGCCTCGTCGAACTCCTGCTGCATGTAGTCGGCCAGGTCCAAGCCCTAATAGATGACGTCGGTCCGCCACATCGAGAGCACCGGATGCCCGAAGCTTCCCCGGCCGGCCGGCAGGTATCGGTGGGCATACACGGGCACCATCACTGGCACCTCCGGCAGATGACGCCGCGCCGTATCCAGTGCCGCCGTTCCGTCGGCTGGACGCTCACCCCAACCCTCGTACCAGAACGCGTTGTGCTTTACGTCGAGCAGAACACCCTCGACCGACCAGTCGAGCTGTCGACGCAAGCTGTCCAAATCGCCGCCGCGCCACTCCGGCCAGGGCCTGGACCAGGTCTGTCCGTCCTCGGGACGGACGTTGATTGGGAGCCCGGCCGCAAGGAACGCTCGGTGATCGTCCGCGAGCTCGAAGCCGTACTCGCGCTCGATGCGCGTGAACTCGGCCTCCGTCAGCCCCGCCTCGAACTCATAGAGGCCTGTCTGTGCCAGGCGATGTGCGGCCTCCGCACCCAGGCGTATTCCCTCATTGCTGATCACCGCCGCACTCTACTGAACTTGAATGGGTGATGTCGGGCTGGACGACTGCGTCTTCGTCGCCCAGGCCGACGACTCCGGGCACACGGTGAGTCGCCCGGTGTCGGCGTCGTAGCCGACCGCGGCGACGTGCCCGGCCAGCTTCGGGGCTGTGGCCGCCCACTGCTCCCGCAGCGAGGCGCCGGCGGCCGGGAGTTCCCAGGCCCGCTCGGTGACCAGCGCGCCGATCGTGGCCCCCAGGCCCATCGGCTCGCGCCCGTCCCGGCGCACCGTACGGACGATCCGCGGCTTCGCCTGCGCCTTCCAGCCGCCGCCGTTGGCGCGCGCCGCCTCCCTTGCGGCCCGGAGCGCGACCCGGGCCAGGTCGACGCCCGACACCTCGTCGGCGGTCATGCCTGCCCCCACGGGGTGTAGCCGAGGTCCAGGTGACCGAGGCCCGAAAGGCGCTGTACGGTCGCGACGAATGACCTGGTGAACAGGCGCTGCGCGGAGTGCTCGCCGTACCGGGCGATGTGGTCGTGGACGATCTGGTGGTCGTGCGCGGCGCGGGTGCGCCAGTCGAGTACCTGCTCGCGGGTCAGGTCCTCGAGGACGAGCTCCTGGTCGTCG
>NZ_WWKH01000957.1:0-12469 GCF_009865595.1 Streptomyces sp. SID1328
GGCGGACCAGGGTGACCGGGCGCCCTTCGAGCAGGAAGCCGCGCGGCTCCAGCGGGAACACCCGGTGCTTGCCGAAGCGGTCCTCCAGCGTCACCGTGCCCGCCTCGCAGCGGATCACCGCCCCGCAGAACCCGGTACCGGGCTCCTCCACCACCAGCCCCGCCTCCGCCGCCACCTCGGGCACCGGCTGCGGCTTCTTCCAGGGGGCGGTCAGGTCGGGGGAGTAGAAGCGGTGGTGCGGGCCCGAAGGGCCCTCGTGGGAAGGGCGGTGGCGGGAGACGGGTGGGCGCATTCAGCAGACGATAAGAGAAGTCGCGGGCCGGTGCTCAGGACACGCCGAAACGCGCTGCCAGGGCGTCGCGTTGGCGTCGTACGAAGGCCGCGTCGACCGCCGCTCCGTGACCGGGTACGTACAGCGCGTCCCCGCCGCCGAGGTTCAGCAGCCGGTCCAGCGCGTCCGGCCAGCGGGACGGCACCGCGTCCGGGCCCGCCTGCGGCTCGCCGGACTCCTCCACCAGATCGCCGCAGAAGACGACCTCGGGGGAGCCGGGCACCAGCACCGCGAGGTCGTGGGCGGTGTGCCCCGGCCCGACGTTGGCCAGCAGCACCTGCTGGCCGCCGCCGAGGTCGAGCGTCCACTCGCCGGACACGGCGTGCGCGGGCGGCACCAGGGCGCGTACGGCGGCCTCTGCCTCCCCGGCCGGGACCCCGTGCTCGACCGCGTCCCGCCGCAGCGCCTCCCGCTCGTGGCGGAACACCACGTCGAGGCCGACCGCGCCGTAGGCCTCCGCCCCGGCGAAGGCGGGGGCGCCCAGGACGTGATCGAAGTGGGGGTGGGTCAGCGCGAGATGGGTCACATCCCGCCCGGCCAGCCGCCGTGCCGCCGCCCGCAGCGCGGCTCCCTCCGCGAGGCCCGAACCCGCGTCCACCACCAGTGCCGTGCCCGCGCCCACGACCAGCCCCACCGTGCAGTCCCAGCCCGGCAGCCGGCACCGGCCCACCCCTTCCGCCAAGCGCTCCCATCCGAGGTCTTCCCAAGTCACGGTCATGCCCGCACGCTATCCGGGGACAAGCCGGGGACAAGCCGGGCGGACCGCACCGACCTTGCCCGGTGTGCACCCCGCGGCCGTACACTGGCCGGGGATGTCTGGCACTCGCACGCGCAGAGTGCCAGGCGGGACACCGTAAGGGCCGTGGGGCGACGTGACGGAGGTGCGCATGCTGAGCGAACGCAGGCTGCAGGTACTGCGCGCCATCGTGCAGGACTACGTGGGCACCGAGGAGCCCGTCGGCTCCAAGGCCCTCACCGAGCGGCACAGCCTCGGCGTCTCCCCGGCCACCGTGCGCAACGACATGGCCGCGCTGGAGGAGGAGGGCTTCATCGCCCAGCCGCACACCAGCGCCGGGCGCATCCCCACCGACAAGGGCTACCGGCTCTTCGTCGACAAGCTCGCCGGTGTGAAGCCGATGACGGCGCCCGAGCGGCGCGCGATCCAGAACTTCCTGGAGGGCGCGGTCGACCTGGACGACGTGGTGGCCCGCACCGTCCGGCTGCTCGCGCAGCTCACCCGGCAGGTCGCCGTGGTGCAGTACCCCTCGCTGACCCGGTCCACCGTGCGGCATGTGGAACTGCTCTCACTCGCGCCCGCCCGCGTGATGCTCGTGCTGATCACCGACACCGGCCGGGTCGAGCAGCGGATGGTCGACTGCCCCGCCCCGTTCGGCGAGGCACCGCTCGCGGATCTGCGCGCGCGGCTCAACAGCAAGGTGGCCGGGCGCCGGTTCAGCGACGTACCGCGACTGGTCGAGGACCTCCCCGATGCTTTCGAGGCGGAGGATCGCGGTACGGTCTCCACAGTGCTCTCCACTCTGCTGGAGACACTGGTCGAGGAGAACGAGGAACGGCTGATGATCGGCGGCACCGCCAATCTCACCCGTTTCGGACATGACTTCCCCCTGGTGATCCGGCCCGTGCTGGAGGCCCTGGAGGAGCAGGTCGTGCTCCTCAAACTCCTCGGCGAAGCCAAAGATCCGGGCGTGACCGTGCGTATCGGGCACGAGAACGCCCACGAGGGACTCAACTCCACGTCCGTCGTGTCGGTCGGCTACGGTTCGGGCGGCGAGGCGGTTGCCAAGCTCGGCGTGGTCGGACCGACCCGCATGGACTATCCGGGAACGATGGGAGCGGTACGCGCAGTGGCACGGTACGTCGGACAGATCCTGGCGGAGTCGTAAGTGGCCACGGATTACTACGCCGTTCTCGGCGTGCGCCGCGACGCGTCGCAGGATGAGATCAAGAAGGCGTTCCGCAGGCTCGCGCGCGAGCTGCATCCGGACGTCAATCCCGATCCGAAGACCCAGGAGCGGTTCAAGGAGATCAACGCCGCCTACGAGGTGCTGTCGGACCCGCAGAAGAAGCAGGTCTACGACCTCGGCGGCGACCCCCTCTCGCAGGCCGGCGGCGCCGGTGGCGCGGGCGGCTTCGGGGCCGGCGGCTTCGGTAACTTCTCCGACATCATGGACGCGTTCTTCGGTACGGCGTCCCAGCGCGGCCCACGCTCGCGCACCCGGCGCGGCCAGGACGCGATGATCCGGATCGAGGTCGAGCTGGACGAGGCGGCCTTCGGCACGACCAAGGACATCCAGGTCGACACCGCGGTCGTCTGCAACACCTGCAGCGGCGAGGGCGCGGCCCCCGGCACCTCCGCGCAGACCTGTGACATGTGCCGCGGCCGCGGCGAGGTCTCCCAGGTCACCCGGTCCTTCCTGGGCCAGGTCATGACCTCCCGCCCCTGCCCGCAGTGCCAGGGCTTCGGCACCGTGGTCCCCACCCCGTGCCCCGAGTGCGCGGGTGACGGCCGGGTCCGCTCCCGGCGCACCCTGACCGTGAAGATCCCCGCCGGTGTCGACAACGGCACCCGCATCCAGCTCGCGGGTGAGGGCGAGGTCGGCCCCGGCGGCGGCCCCGCCGGCGACCTCTACGTCGAGATCCACGAGCTGCCGCACTCCACCTTCCAGCGGCGCGGCGACGACCTGCACTGCACGGTCACCATCCCCATGACGGCCGCGGCCCTCGGCACCAAGGTGCCGCTGGAGACGCTGGACGGCATGGAGGAGGTCGACATCCGGCCCGGCACCCAGTCCGGCCAGTCGATCCCGCTGCACAACCGGGGCGTCACGCATCTGCGCGGCGGCGGCCGGGGCGACCTGATCGTGCACGTCGAGGTCACCACCCCGACCAAGCTCGACGCCGAGCAGGAGCGGGTGCTGCGGGAGCTGTCCAAGCTGCGCGGCGAGGAGCGGCCCACCGGGCAGTTCCAGCCAGGTCAGCAGGGGCTGTTCTCCCGGCTGAAGGACGCGTTCAACGGACGCTGACGGCGGGGGGCGCCCAGCGCGCCCCCCGTGCACGGGCCGGATTCGGACTTGTCAGGCGGACATGACACCATGCGGGCATGTCCTCCGCACTGGCCGATCTCGTCGTGCATCCGATCGTGCAGGCCCCCATGGCGGGCGGTGTCGCCGTGCCGGAACTGGCCTCCGCCGTCTCCGAGGCCGGAGGGCTCGGCTTCCTCGCCGCCGGCTACAAGACCGCGGACGGCATGTACCGCGAGATCAAACGGCTGCGCGGGCTGACCAGCCGCCCCTTCGGCGTCAACCTCTTCCTGCCCCAGCCCGCCCACGCCGAGCCCGGCGCCGTCGAGCTGTACGCGCAGCAGCTGGCCGGTGAGGCCGCCTGGTACGAGACCGGGACCGGCGACCCCGACGGCGGCCGCGACGACGGCTACGACGCCAAGCTCGCCGTCCTGCTGGACGACCCCGTCGCCGCCGTCTCCTTCCACTTCGGCGTGCCCGACCCGGAGGCACTGGCCGCGCTGCGCCGGGCCGGGACCGTCACCCTGGTCACCGCCACCACCGTGGAGGAGGCCCGCGCGGTAGAGCGGGCCGGGGCGGACGCGGTGATCGCGCAGGGCATCGAGGCGGGCGGTCACCAGGGCACCCACCGCGACCTCGCCGAGAACGACGGCACCGGGCTCGGCCTGCTGTCCCTGGTCACCCAGGTCGCGCAGGCCGTGGAGATCCCGGTCGTCGCCGCCGGCGGCATCATGCGCGGCGCCCAGATCGCCGCCGTCCTCGCCGCCGGGGCCACCGCCGCCCAGCTCGGCACCGCCTTCCTCGCCACCCCCGAGTCCGGCGCCCCCGAGATCCACAAGCGGGCGCTGACCGACCCGGTGTTCCCGCGCACCGAGCTGACCCGCGCCTTCTCAGGGCGCCCGGCGCGCGCCCTGACCAACCGCTTCCTGCGCGAGCACGGGCCGTACGCGCCCGCCGCCTACCCCGACGTGCACCACCTGACCGCGCCGCTGCGCAAGGCCGCCACCGCCGCCGGGGACGCCCAGGGCATGTCGCTCTGGGCGGGCCAGGGCCACCGGCTGGCCCGGCCGCTGCCCGCGGCCGAACTCGTCCGCACCCTCGCCGCCGAACTCAACCTCGTACGGGGCGAGTCGGGGCGGCAGTACCGACCCGTCCGAGCCCAGGGAGGGGACGCGCGATGACCGCGCCCGTCTTCGTCGTCGACCACTTCCGCACGGACGGCACCCGGTACGTGCTCGACGGACCCGAGGGGCGGCACGCCGTCTCGGTGAAGCGGCTGGAGCCCGGCGAGGAGGTCGTCCTCACCGACGGCGCCGGACGCTACGCGGTCTGCCGGGTCACCGCCACCGAGGGCAAGGACCGGCTGATCGTCGACCTCCCCGAGGTGCGCGAGGAGCCCGAGCCCCGGCCGCGCGTCACCGTCGTGCAGGCGCTGCCCAAGGGCGACCGGGGCGAACTCGCCGTGGAGACCATGACCGAGACCGGGGTCGACCGCATCGTGCCCTGGCAGGCGTCGCGCTGCATCACCCAGTGGAAGGGCGAGCGCGGGCTGAAGGCGCTGGGCAAGTGGCGCTCCACCGCCCGCGAGGCCGGCAAGCAGTCGCGCCGGGTCCGCTTCCCCGAGGTCGCGGAGGCCGCCTCCACCAAGCAGGTCGCCGCGCTGCTCGCCCGGGCCGACTTCGCCGCCGTGCTGCATTCCGACTTCGACCACGAGTCGGTCCCGCTGGCCACCGCCGAACTTCCGGCCGAGGGCGAGATCGTGCTCGTCGTCGGTCCCGAAGGGGGCGTCTCCCGCGACGAGTTGGCGCTCTTCGAGGAGGCCGGCGCCCGCGCCTGCGTCCTCGGCCCCTCCGTCCTGCGCACCTCCACCGCGGGCACCGCCGCGACCGCCCTCCTGCTGGGCCGCACCGGCCGCTGGTCCTGAAAGCCCCGCGCCGCACGTTCGGGTGACTGGCCGTATGCGGCCTTCCACCGTGGGGGTGTCGGTGGGACGCTGGGGTGTATGGGGGCTTCGAGTGGGATTCGGGTACTGGCCGCCGGTGGGCTCGTGGCGCTCGTCGTCGGTACGGTGACGGCGTGTCAGCCGGGGGAACTGGGGGCGGCCTCCGTCGCGTACACCACCGACTCGACCGCCACCGAAGCGCTGAAAAAGCGTGGTGTGGACGTGAGTTGGCTGACCTGCACCGGGCGGCAGGACGGCGGGTCGTCGGCCAGTGGGTCGCCCAGCCAATCCACGGTCTTCACCGTCGACTGCCAGGGGAAGACCAAGGACGGGCGGGACATCACCGTCGCCGGCAAGGTGACCCGCGCGGTGAACGGGGCCTGTGTGCGCGGCGATCTGGTCGCCAAGGTCGGCGGCCGCCAGGTCTTCCGGGTGAGCGGGCTCGGCGACTGCGACGCCACCCCGGCCTACACCCCGCCCGCCACCTACCGGCCGCCGGGCCAGCCCCGGCCCACGGTGACCGTCACCGTCACCCGCACCCTGTGGTGCGAGAACGACCCCTCGTGCCGGCCGGTCCAGGGCAAATAGACTGATCAATTCCGGGTCCGAGTGCGGACGTTCGCGCGTAGGGTGATGGCGTGACTCACGGTGCTGCCACGGAAAACGCCGCCTCGTACCTCCGATTCCCGCATGTACGGGGCGACTTGGTCACCTTCACCGCCGAGGACGACGTCTGGGTCGCCCCGCTGGACGGCGGCCGGGCCTGGCGGGTCAGCGCCGACGGCGTGCCCGTGAACCACCCCCGTATCTCGCCCGACGGCACCACCCTCGCCTGGACCTCCCGCCGCGACGGCGCCCCCGAGGTGCACACCGCCCCCGTGGACGGCGGGCCCTCCCGCCGCCTGACCCACTGGGGCAGCGCCCGCACCCAGGTCCGCGACTGGACCCCGGACGGCGAGGTGCTGGCGGTCAGCGCCGCCGGACGGCACAGCACCCGACACAGCTGGGCCCGTACCGTCCCGCTCGACGGCGGCCCGGCCGCCACCCTCCCGTACGGTCCCGTCGGCGCCGTCGCCCACGGCCCGCACACCGTGCTGCTGTCCGCCACGATGAACCGGGACGCCTCCGCGTGGAAGCGCTACCGGGGCGGCA
Organism: Streptomyces sp. SID1328; assembly: GCF_009865595.1. Lineage (NCBI taxonomy): Bacteria > Bacillati > Actinomycetota > Actinomycetes > Kitasatosporales > Streptomycetaceae > Streptomyces > Streptomyces sp. SID1328. Next base: position 6,467 of record NZ_WWKH01000957.1, read on the forward strand.
CCGCGGGCAAGCTGTGGATCGACCGCGACGGCGACGGCGAGTTCGTCCGCCTGCACGAGGAGCTCGACGGCAACCTCGAGTACCCCTCCTGGGTCGGCGACCGCCTCGCCTTCCTCTCCGACCACGAGGGCACCGGCGCCCTGTACTCCTCCCTCGCCGACGGTTCCGACCTGCGCCGCCACACCCCGCTCGGCGGCTTTTACGCCCGGCACGCCGCGAGCGACGGCACCCGTGTCGTCTACGTCAGCGCCGGGCAGCTCTGGGTGCTGGACGACCTCGACGGCGCCGAACCGCGCCGCCCCGGGATCCGGCTCGGCGGCCCCCGTACCGGCCTCCAGCCCTTCGTCCTGGACGCCGCCCGCTGGCTGGACTCCGCCACCCCCGACCACACCGGGCGCGGCAGCGCGGTCGCCGTGCGCGGCACCGTCCACTGGGTCACCCACCGCGACGGCCCGGCCCGCGCTCTCGCGGCGGAACCCGGTGTACGGGCCCGGCTGCCGCGCACCTTCCGCGCGGGCGGCGAGGAGTGGGTGGTGTGGGTGACCGACGCCGAGGGCGACGACGCGCTGGAGTTCGCCCCCGCCACCGGTCCCGCCCCCGGCAGCGCCCCGCGGCGCCTCGGCGCCGGACAACTCGGCCGCGTCCTCGAACTGGCCATGTCCCCGGACGGCACCCGCGCCGCCGTCGCCTCCCACGACGGCAGACTGCTGCTGGTCGAGCGGGAGAGCGGTGAGATCCGCGAGGTCGACCGCAGCGAGCACGGCGACCCGCACGGCCTGGCCTTCTCGCCCGACTCCGGCTGGCTCGCCTGGGCCCACCCCGGCCCGCGGCCGCTCTCCCAGATCCGGCTCGCCGCCACCACCGACCTCACCGTCACCGAGGCCACCCCGCTGCGCTTCGCCGACTACGAGCCGGTCTTCACCCTCGACGGCCGCCACCTCGCCTTCCTCTCCAACCGCGCCTTCGACCCCGTCTTCGACACCCACGTCTTCGACCTGGCCTTCGTGGCGGGCGCCCGCCCGCACCTCATCACCCTCGCGGCGACGACCCCGTCCCCCTTCGGCCCGCAGCGCCACGGCCGCCCCTTCGGCACCCCCGACCGGGACGAGACCCCGGGCGCCGAGGGCACCCCCGTCACCCGCGTCGACCTCGACGGGCTCGCCGACCGCATCGTGCCCTTCCCCGTGGAGGCCGCCCGGTACGGCAACCTGCGCGCCGCCAAGGACGGCGTGCTCTGGCTGCGCCACCCGGTGCGCGGTGTCCTCGGCGCCTCCCGCGCCACCCCGGACGCCCCCGACCCCAAGACCGAGCTGGAGCGCTACGACCTCGCCCAGCACCGGCTGGAGCACCTGGCCGCCGACGCCGACGAGTTCGAGGTCAGCGGCGACGGCAGCCGCGTCCTGCTGTGGAGCGACGGCAGGCTCCGCGTCGTCCCCGCCGACCGCCGCGCCCCCGACGACGAGGACGACGACGCCCGCGTCACCGTCGACCTCGGCCGCGTCCGGCACACCGTCGACCCGGTCGCCGAATGGCGGCAGATGTACGACGAGACGGGCCGGCTCATGCGGGACAACTTCTGGCGTCCCGACATGGGAGGCGTCGACTGGGACGGCGTCCTGGACCGCTACCGTCCCGTTCTCGAACGGGTCGCCACCCACGACGACCTCGTGGACCTCCTCTGGGAGGTGCACGGCGAACTCGGTGCCTCCCACGCCTACGTCATGCCGCCCGGCGGCTGGGGCGACGACGCCCCCCAGGGGCTGCTCGGTGCCGACATCTCCCGTCACGAGGACGGCAGTTGGCGCGTCGACCGGGTGCTGCCCTCGGAGACCTCCGACCCCGGGGCCCGCTCCCCGCTCGCCGCGCCCGGTGTCGCCGTGCGCCCCGGCGACACCCTCCTCGCCATCGGCGGCCACCGGGTCGACCCGGTCACCGGGCCCGGCCCGCTGTTGCTCGGCACGGCCGGGAAGCCCGTCGAGCTGACCATCGCCCCGGCAGGCGGCGGCGAGCCCCGGCACACGGTCGTCGTCCCGCTCGCCGACGAGGAGCCGCTGCGCTACCACGCCTGGGTCGCCGGCCGCCGCGCCCACGTCCACGAACGCTCCGGCGGCCGCCTCGGCTACCTCCACGTCCCCGACATGCAGGCCCCCGGCTGGGCCCAGATCCACCGCGACCTGCGCGTCGAGGTCACCCGCGAGGGCCTGGTCGTGGACGTCCGCGAGAACCGCGGCGGCAACACCTCCCAGCTCATCGTCGAAAAGCTCGCCCGCCGCATCGTCGGCTGGGACCTCCCCCGGGGCATGCGCCCCGAAAGCTACCCCCAGGACGCCCCCCGGGGCCCCGTGGTAGCCGTGGCCGACGAGTTCTCCGGCTCCGACGGCGACATAGTCAACGCCGCGATCCGAGCCCTCGGCATCGGCCCGGTCGTCGGCACCCGCACCTGGGGCGGAGTGATCGGCATCGACAGCCGCTACACCCTCGTGGACGGCACGATCGTCACCCAGCCCAAGTACGCCTTCTGGCTTCAGGGCGCAGGCTGGGACGTGGAGAACCACGGGGTGGACCCGGACGTGGAGATCCCGATGCGCCCCCAGGACTGGGCAGCGGACGAGGACCCCCAACTGAACGAGGCGATAAGGCTGGCCCTGGAAGCACTGGAGAGGCAGCCGGCGAAAACCCCGCCCCCTCTGCCGGCCTCTTAGGTCCTGTCTGGCGTCGCGCGGCAGACGGAAATTGTCAGACAGGGCCCAGGGCGCGGAGCTGTGTCGACTTGCGGCTGCGCCGCGGGGGCGCGAGCGACCCCCACGCACGCGCACCCGAACGACTAGGATGCCGAAGGCAAAGATCACCGGCGAAAGTGAGCGCGGCGAAATGGCAGGCGAACCCCAAGAGGACTGCCTCTTCTGCAACATCATCGCGGGCAAGATCCCCGCGGACGTGGTCCGGGAGACCGACACCACCCTCGCCTTCCGGGACATCAATCCCCAGGCCCCCACCCACATCCTGGTGATCCCCAAGGCCCACTACAAGAACGCCGCGGAACTCGCCGCCCAAGCACCGCAGCTGGCCGCCGACGTCCTCGCGGAGACCCGCGGAGTCGCCGAGGGCGAGTCCCTGGAGAGCTACCGCACCGTCTTCAACACCGGCACCGGCGCGGGACAGACCGTCTGGCATGCCCACGCCCACGTCCTCGGCGGCCGCGGCCTGAACTGGCCCCCCGGATAACCCACATGTCCGTACGTGAGTTGGTCGTCCTCGGCACCGCCAGCCAGGTCCCGACCCGGCACCGCAACCACAACGGCTACCTGCTGCGCTGGGACGGCGAGGGCATCCTCTTCGACCCCGGCGAGGGCACCCAGCGGCAGATGCTGCGCGCCGGGGTCGCCGCGCACGACCTGAACCGGATCTGCGTCACCCATTTCCACGGCGACCACAGCCTGGGCCTGGCCGGGGTGATCCAGCGGATCAACCTGGACCGGGTGCCGCACCCGGTCACCGCGCACTACCCGCGCTCCGGTCAGCGCTTCTTCGACCGCCTCCGGTACGCCACCGCCTACCGGGAGACGGCCGACCTCACCGAGGCACCGGTCGACACCGACGGCCCCCTCGCCACCACCCCCTCCTACACGCTGGAGGCGTACGGCCTCTCCCACCCGGTGGAGTCCTACGGCTACCGGCTGATCGAGCCCGACCGGCTCCGCATGCTGCCCGACCGCCTCGCCGCGCACGGCATCTCCGGCCCGGACGTCGGCCGTATCCAGCGAGAGGGTTCGCTCGGCGGGGTCGCGCTGGAGGAGGTCAGCGAAACGCGGCGCGGGCAGCGGTTCGCGTTCGTCATGGACACCCGGCTCTGCCCCGGTGTGCACGCCCTCGCCGACGGCTGCGACCTCCTCGTCATCGAGGCCACCTTCCTGGACGAGGACGTAACGCTCGCCGAGGAGCACGGCCATCTGACGGCCGGCCAGGCGGCGGCCGTGGCGCGGGACGCCGGGGTGCGGCACCTCGTCCTCACCCACTTCAGCCAGCGCTACTCCGACCCCGCCGAGTTCGAGCGGCAGGCCCGCGCGGCCGGGTTCGAGGGCGAGCTGACCGTGGCCCGCGACCTGGACCGGGTGCCGCTCCCCAAGCGCGGCTGAGCGTCCGGACGCGGGCGTACGATACTTCGATGCCCCTCCCCAAAGCTGAGCTGCACCTGCACATCGAAGGCACACTGGAGCCGGAGCTTGCGTTCCGTCTGGCCGAGCGCAATGGCGTCGAACTTCCCTACGCCGGCACCGAGGCCCTCCGTCACGCGTACCGGTTCGAGGACCTCCAGTCCTTCCTGAACCTGTACTACGAGCTGATGGCCGTCCTGCGCACCGAGCGGGACTTCGAGGAGCTGGCCGACGCCTATCTCGCCCGCGCCGCCGCGCAGGGTGTGCGGCACGCGGAGATCTTCTTCGACCCGCAGGCCCACCTCGCGCGCGGGGTGGAGATGGGGACCGTGATCGAGGGGCTGTGGCGGGCGCTCGGCCGCAGCGAGGAGACCCATGGCGTCTCGACCAAGCTGATCATGTGCTTCCTGCGGGACGAGTCCGCCGAGTCGGCGCTCGCCACGCTGGACGCGGCGGGGCCGTACCTGGACCGGATCACCGGCGTCGGCCTGGACTCCGCCGAGGTGGGCAATCCGCCGGAGAAGTTCCGCGAGGTCTACGAGGCCGCCGCCGCGCTCGGCCTGCGGCGCGTGGCCCACGCCGGTGAGGAGGGGCCGCCGGAGTACGTCGTCCAGGCCCTCGACCTGCTCGGGGTGGAGCGGATCGACCACGGGCTGCGCTCCGTGGAGGACCCGGCGCTGGTCGAGCGGCTGGTCCGGGACCGCGTCCCGCTGACCCTGTGCCCGCTGTCCAACGTCCGCCTGCGCACGATCGACACGCTGGCCGACCACCCGCTCCCGGCGATGCTGGAGGCGGGGCTGATGTGCACGGTGAACTCCGACGACCCCGCCTACTTCGGCGGGTACGCGGGCGACAACTTCACCGCCGTCCAGCAGACCCTCGGCCTGACCGAGGACCGGCTGCGCGAGCTGGCCCGCAACTCCTTCCTCGCCTCCTTCCTGGAGGACGACGAACCCCGCCGGGCGCGGTACCTGGCGGAGGTCGAGGCGTACGAATTCCCGCACAAGCAGGCGTAGTCACGCGGGGACGGTCGCGCCGGAGGTGTCGGTGAAGGGGATCTGCACGACCGGGATGCCCTTGGCGGACAGGTCCCGGACGGTGGCTCCGCCGACCAGGATCTCCCCGGCCCGGACGTCCTTGCCGGCCGGGTCCGGGACGGGGGTCTCCCGCAGGGAGATCTCCGTGACGGGGAGGTCCTGGAACGCAGCCGGCGGGACCGCGCCGACGGGAACCACCTCGGTGCGCGGGGCGGCCGCGAGCGGGATCTCCACCACCCGCAGGCGGCGGGGCGCCGTCCGCAGGGCGACCGCGGTCATCGGGACGGCCGCCAGCAGCAGTACCGCCGCCAGGACCTCGCCCATCGCCGGGAAGCCCGCGCGAGCGGACAGCAGGCTGCCGGTCAGCGGACCGGCCGCCGTGCCCAGCGACGCGGCGGAGCCGACCAGGACCGCCCAGCGGCCGCGGGCGTCGAGCGCGGCGGCCAGGCTGATCACGTAGGACAGCACCACCGGGTAGCAGAGGTTCCACGCGATCTCGCCCAGTGCGAAGGACGGCAGGTCGGTGGAGGAGGCGCTGAGCGCGATGCAGCCCGCGATCAGCGCCGTGCCGAGACCGATCGGCAGCGCGCGGCCCAGCCGGGGGCCGAGGGCGCCCGCGCCGACCACGCCCAGCAGACCGGCGCCCAGCGCTATGGCGAACACCGCGCCGACCGTGATCTCGGTGAGGTGCGCCTGCCCGAGGCCGATGCGCCCGCTGACGCCCCACAGCGCGTTCTGTGCCAGCGACCAGCAGGGCATCGTCGTGGCCAGCAGCAGCCCGGCCCGGCGGTGCGGGAGCGGCCGGCGTACGG
>NZ_WWKH01000958.1:0-10104 GCF_009865595.1 Streptomyces sp. SID1328
GTGCCCGCTACCGCGCCCGGCGTCGAGAGGGGGGACGGTTCACCGGGTGCCGCTGAGCCGGGTCGGGCGCAGGAAGTCCCGTACGTAGGTCCGCTCCCAGCAGGCGCCCGTCTCGCGCAGCTCGCGCCAGGTGGTGAAGCGGTAGCGGAAGAGGCGGGCCCGGATGAAGCGGGGCGGGGCGCCGGGCGGGAAGGGGGAGCTGCGCAGCAGGCGCAGGGTGTCGCGGTCGTCCTCCAGCAGCTTCTCCACCAGTTTGCCGAACCAGTCCCCGGCGTACGCGGGCGACAGCGCGGCGAACCACATCAGCCAGTCCAGCCGCAGATGGTAGGGCGCGAACTGGCGGGGCCAGCGGCGGGGATCACCGGGTTTGCCGTGGAACTCGTACTCACGCCAGTCGCCGTCCTCGCTCGGGCGCTCGTCGTCGGTGCCCTCGATCACCACCTCGTAGCGGTGCCGGCTGACGCTGCCGAACGCGCCGTAGGTGTTGACCAGGCGCAGCGGGTCGAAGGAGCGGTTCATCACCTGGCGCCGGGAGACCATGTTCAGCACCGGGCGGGAGCTGAGCGCCAGCAGGACCACGCCGAGGGCGAGCACCAGCACCTCGTACCAGAGCGGCGCGGCGGGCACGGCGGGCGCTTCGGCGGGGAGCCGGAGCGCGGACAGGGCCAGCACGATGGTGATCCAGTTCAGCCAGGCGAAGTTCCCGGAGAGCACCAGCCAGAGCTGGGTCACGATCATCAGCGCGGCGGCCGCCGAGGCGATCGGCTGCGGGGTGAACAGCAGCACCGGGACGACGAGTTGGGTGATGTGGTTGGCGGCCACCTCCACTCGGTGCAGGGGTTTGGGCAGGTGGTGGAAGAACCAGCTCAGCGGGCCTGGCATCGGCTGGGTCTCGTGGTGGTAGTCCAGACAGGTCAGCTTGCGCCAGCAGGCGTCCCCACGCAGCTTGATCAGCCCCGCGCCGAACTCCACCCGGAACAGCACCCAGCGCAGCAGGAACAGCACCACCACGGGCGGCGCCACCTCGTCGTTGCCGAGGAACGCCGCCAGGAAGCCGACCTCCAGCAGCAGGGTCTCCCAGCCGAACGCGTACCAGGTCTGCCCCACGTTCACGATCGACAGGTACAGCGCCCAGGGCACCAGCCACAGCAGAATCCCGGCCCACAGCGGCAGCAAGGAGTCCGCCCCCGCCAGCAGCGCCGCCGACACCGCGCAGCCCGCCCAGGCGCACCCGGCGAAGAAGCGGTCCGAGTAGTACGCGTGGAACAGGCTGGGCGACTCCTTGAAGGGCACCCGCGCCAGATAGCGCGGTACGGGCAGCAGCCCGCGCTCGCCCAGCAGCGGCCGGAACTGGCGTACCGCCACCAGGAACGCCACCAGGTAGAGCGCGGCGAGCCCGCGCTGGAGCACCAGCCGGCTCAGCCAGTAGTCGGGGGCGGTGAACCACTCCATCGCGCTCGCACTCCTGACTCCACGGCGGCCGCCCGGCCGGGGCCGCTCCCCACCCGTCGCGTCCGCCCGGTCTTCCGGGTACCGCGCCGCCGGCCCGCATAACCCGTGCGGGCCGGGCGGGCACACCCTGCCACGCCCACTCGAAGATTCGGACATTTGCTGGCAAGGTGGCCCCATGGCTGATCGGGGTGCGAGTGCCCTGTCACTCCCGGAGAACCGGCCCGCCGACCTGGACACGATCCTGGCGCTCAACCACATGGGCAGCTTCGACTGGGATCTGGACGCGGGCCTGTTCCACATGGACGCGGGGGCTCACGAGATCTTCGACCTGCGCCCCGAGGAGTACGACGGCCGGGCCGCCTCCCTGGCCGTCCGGGTCCCCCCGCCGGACGCGGCCCGGCTGGACGCGACGGTCGCCCGCGCCATCAAGGACGGCAGCGAGACCTACGGCGCCTACTTCCGCATCCGCCGCCGCGACGGCGCCATCCGCTGGGCGCACAGCCAGGGCGCCATCCGCCGTGACGGCTCCGGCCGCCCGCACCGGGTCGTCGGCCTCGTCCGCGACGCCACCCGGGAACTCGCGGACAGCCCCGCCCGGGCCCCGCGAACGGCGCAGGAGGAGGCGTTCCGTCAGCAGGCCGGCATCGTGGAGGCCGTCTCCGCCGCGCTCGCCCACGCCCGCAGCGTCCAGGACGTCATCGACGCCCTCAAGGACACCCACGGCATCCGCCACCTCGGCGCGGCCAGCGTCGTCATCGGCCTGGTGGAGGCCGGGCGCATCCGGCTGGTCGCGGAGGGCCCCACGGAGAGCTTCGTGCCCGGCACCCGTATCACCCGGATCGACGAGCCCTACCCGATGAGCGAGGTCGTGCGCACCCTCGTCCCCCGGTTCATCGAGTCGCCGGCGGAGTTCGCCGAGGAGTACCCGATCCTCTGGCCGCACATCACCGAGCTGCACATCACCTCCGCCGCCTACCTCCCGCTGATCGCCCAGGGCCGCCCGCTCGGCGCGATGGGCCTGCTCTACAGCGACCGGCGCGGTTTCTCCGCCGAGGAACGCGCGGTACTGGTCGCCCTCGGCAGCAGCATCGCCCAGAGCCTCCAGCGCGCCATGCTCTACGAGCAGGAGAAGGACCTCGCCCAGAGCCTCCAGCAGGCGATGCTGCCCCGCACCATCCCCAGCGTCCGGGGCGCCGACGTGGCCGTGCGCTACCGCGCCGGCGCCCTCGGCCGGGACATCGGCGGCGACTGGTACGACCTGATCCCGCTGCCCGGCGGCCGGGTCGGCGCCGTCATCGGAGACGTCCAGGGCCACGACACCCACGCCGCCGCCGTCATGGGCCAGCTCCGGATCGTGCTGCGCGCCTACGCCGCCGAGGGGCACACCCCGGCCACCGTCATGGCCCGCGCCTCCGTCTTCCTCGACGAACTGGACACCGACCGCTTCGCCACCTGCCTCTACGCCCAGGTCGACCTCTCCACCGGCGTCGTCCAGGCGGTCCGCGCCGGCCACCTCGACCCCCTGCTCCGGGACGCCGACGGCACCACCCGGCGCCTGGACCTGGAGGGCGGGCTCCCGCTCGGCCTCTCCGCCGAGTTCGGCCGCCTGGAGTACCCCGTCGCCACGCTGGAGCTGGACCCCGGCCACACCCTGCTGCTGTGCACCGACGGCCTGGTCGAACAGCCCGGCGCCGACCTGGACGACGGCATGCGGGACCTGGCGGAACTCTTCGCCGAGGGCCCGGACGACGTACGCGAACTCGCCGGGCGCCTGATCGCGATGGCCGAGGAACGCGGCGGCGAGGACGACGTCGCCCTGCTCCTGCTGCGCCGCCGGGAGCCCGAGGAACCCGGAGCGCGCGGCCGGCTCCGCCAGCACGTCGCCCCCGGTGACTCCGACGCCCTCACCCGCGCCCGGCACCTCATCGGCGCCGAGGTGCGGGCCTGGGGCGCCGGGGAGCGGGCCGACGAGATCGAACTCGTCGCCGACGAACTGATCACCAACGCGCTGATGCACACCGAGGGCTCCGCGACCGTCACCCTGCGCCTGACGACCGGCGGCGAGCGGCGGCTGCGCGTCGAGGTGGAGGACTCCTCCAGCGCGCTGCCCCGCCGCCGCGAACCGCAGGACGACGGCGTCTCGGGGCGCGGGCTGCTCCTGGTCGACATGCTGGCCGACGCCTGGGGCGTGGAGGCGCGCGGCGGCGGCAAGGCCGTGTGGTGCGAGTTCCGGACGAACCCGGACGGCTGATCGCCGCCGGTCACCGCGGCCCACCGGTGGCACCCTGGACACATGCCGGAACTGCCCGAGGTAGAAGCGCTCAAGGACTTCCTCACCGAGCACCTGGCCGGACGCCGGGTGACCCGTGTGCAGCCGCTCGCCATCAGCGTGCTGAAGACCTACGACCCGCCGGTCACCGCCCTGGAGGGCACGGAGATCACGGCCGTGCGCCGGTACGGCAAGTTCCTGGACCTTCAGAGCGACGGCGGCCTGCATCTCGTCACCCACCTGGCCCGCGCGGGCTGGCTGCACTGGCGCGACCGCGTGCCGGACGCCCCGCCCCGCCCGGGCAAGGGCCCGCTGGCACTCAGGGTGGCACTGGAGGGCGGCGAGGGCTTCGACCTGACGGAGGCCGGCACGCAGAAGCGGCTCGCGGTGTACGTGGTGCGCGACCCGGCCCAGGTGCCGGGGATCGCCCGGCTGGGCCCCGACCCGCTCGCCGACGACTTCGACGAGGAGCGCTTCGCGGGTCTGCTGAAGAGCGAGCGGCGCCGGCTCAAGGGCGCGCTGCGGGACCAGTCGCTGATCGCTGGGGTCGGCAACGCCTACAGCGACGAGATCCTGCACGCGGCGAAGATGTCTCCGTACAAGCTCGCCGCCTCCCTCACCCCCGAGGAGACCACCCGCCTCTACACCGCCCTGCGCACCACCCTCACCGACGCGGTCGAGCGCTCGCGGGGGATCGCGGCCGGGCGGCTGAAGGCGGAGAAGAAGAGCGGCCTGCGGGTCCACGGCCGTACCGGCGAGCCCTGCCCGGTGTGCGGGGACACCATCCGCGAGGTCTCCTTCAGCGACTCCTCGCTCCAGTACTGCCCCACCTGCCAGACCGGCGGCAGACCGCTGGCCGACCGCAGGCTGTCCCGGCTGCTGAAGTGACCCGCGCCGGTCAGTGGGCGGGCAGGGTCACCAGCCGCTCGCCCTTGTCCGTGCGCACCTCGTAGTGGTCGATGTCGTCCGGGTCGAGCGAGGAGCCGGCCGTGGTCGCGGTGGTGCCCTCGTCGTGCGCGCCGACCGTCCAGCCGCCCGCCACCTGCTCCGAGCCGTCCCGCCCGACCACGATCAGCCGGCAGGAGTGCGGACCGGCACTGTCCCGCACCTCCAGCCGCAGCCCGCTGCCCCAGCGCTCGCCCTCGGTGGTGACCCGCGCCCACACCCCGGTATCCGGATCGGTCGCCGCCGTGACGCGGGACGCGGGCTGCCCGTGCCCGGCGAAGGCCATCACCGCGGGCCCGGCCACCGCCAGCACCACCGAGGCCGCGAGCCCGTAGAGGACTCTGCGGCGCCGGGCGCGGTGGCGTACGGTGATCTCGCCGAGCAGCCGGTCCAGCAGCCGGGGGCCGGGCTGGACCAGCGCGGGCACGAAGGCGGGCGTGGCCTCCCGGTACAGCATCAACTGCCGTGCCGTAGGGCCGAATTCGGTCGCGTCGGTCGCGCACCGGGGGCACTCGGCGAGGTGGTCCTCGAAGCGGAAGGTCTCCGCCTCGTCCAGCACGCCGAGCGCGTACGCGCCGACGGCGCGATGCCTTTCCAGGGACCTCATGCCGAATCCTCGTGCCTATGGGTGCGGGTGGGGTTACGCGGTGCACCCATTGGTACGCACCGGACGCCGGAATCACTCAAGCCGCACGCAGAAACCCGATGGGGATTCGGAGCGGCCGGGGCCCCGGATTGGTCCGAGTTCCAAGTGGCCGGAAAACGTGCTGGGTCAGGCGCCGGAACGGGCTCAGAACAGATGGATGGCCAGGTGTCCGAGCGGCAGGCCGAGCCGCCAGGCCGGGGTCCACACCTTCGGCCCCTCCTCCTCGCCCCGGGCCGCGCCGCCGCCCGGCACCGCGTCCAGGTCGGGCGCGAGCAGTTCGGTCTCCTCCAGCCAGCGCCAGGCGTCCCCCGCGAGCGCCAGGTCCGGGTCGGGAGTCTCCGACGTGGCCGCCTGTGCCGTCAGTTCGGCCATCCGGCCGCCGACCCACTCCCGCCACGGCTGGTCGTACGCCGTCAGCGACAGCCAGGTCTCCAGCTGCGAGACGACCCGGACCCCGGAGAGTTCCCCCTCGGTGTCGGACAGGAAGACGGTGAGCGCCAGCGCGTCCCGGCCCGCCCGGAACTCGAAGGACGTCGGTGGCATCAGATCGCCGGTGCGCAGCAACTCGTCGGCGATGTACTCGGCGTAGAACCAGGCCATCGGGACGGTGAGTTCACCGCCGCCGGCGCCGCTCGTGTGCTCGTGACCTCTGTGGAGCATCCCTGCCTGCCTTCCTCCGGTGCGTGCGCGTCGCCCGAACCCGGCCCCCGCCCGGAACACGGATGAGGACAGCTCATGGCCCCGACGGGGGCCACGGCAAGGCGCTTTACCGAGGCTTGACCAGGAGCCCGGTTTCACCGCAGGTCAGTCGCGTATCCCGGAAGAACCTGGCGCAGGGCGCGCAGTGCGTAGTACGCGCGGGACTTCACGGTACCGGGTGGAATGCCCAGGATCTGAGCGGCCTCCGCCACGCTGGCCCCGCGGAAGTACACGAGTACGAGTACGTCACGGTGGTGCGGAGTGAGTGTCTTCACAGCCTCGCGCACATCGAGCGCGGCGGCGGCCCGCTCGGCGTGGTCGGCCGTCACGCGGGCGTTCTCCGGCACCTCGTCCACCACCTCCGGCGGCCGGGCCCGCCGCGCCCGCCGGGCGTCTATGGCCAGCCGCCGGGCGACGGTCAGCAGCCAGGGGCGGGCCGAGGCGAAGTTCTCGGCGTGCAGCGCCTCGGGATGCTGCCAGGCCCGTACGAGGGTCTCCTGCACCAGGTCCTCGGCGCGCTGCCGGTCCCCGTCGCTCAGCCGCAGCAGCAGCGCGAAGAGGGGCCGCCCGTGCTCCCGCGCCAGTGCGGCGAGTTCGTGCTCGGCGGTCGTCGTCCCTGGGGCAGTGGTCCCGGCCGTCATGGCCGTATGGCAGCGCAGCCCGCCCCCCGGCGACACCCCGCGCGCACGCCGGTGCGACGGGCGGTCGCCAGGGCTCGGTGAACGGTCGGACGAACGGTCACCCGGCGGCCCGGCAGCACCGGATGGGCTAGGGGCTGTTTGCGCGGCTGGTCAGCTTCATACCCATATGCCCGTCAGAGCTTGTCTGTCAATACGACAAGTCCCCTCCGACAACCCTGGGGTGAGTTGATGATCGGACGCAGGCACCAGGTGGCCCTCGCGCTGACCGCCGTGCTCGCGGCGGTGGCCGCCTGCCAGCATCAGGACCGGGCCGGGTCCGGCCACGGGCGGCCCGCGCCGGGCGCCGGGAAGGGCTTCACCCTCGTCGCCGCCGGCGGCGTCCAGCCGTACGCGTCCGCCGCCGACCGGGCGGGCTTCGACGCCTCCGGCGGGGGACACGACTTCCGCCCCATGCTCGCCGGGGCCGGCCCGGCCGTGTCCGGTGCCGACCTGGCGCTGTGTCACCTGGAGCCGGTCCAGGGCGCCGACGGCGACCCGGCCGTCGCGGCGTTGCCCGCACTGGCCCAGGGCCTCGCCGCCACCGGCTACGACAGTTGCTCCACCGCCTCCCCGCAGGCCGACGGCGCCGGGATCACCCGCACCCTGAACGCCCTCGACCAGGCGGGCGTACGGCACGCCGGGACCTCCCGCACCGACACCGAGGCCCGCACCGTCACCCTGCTGCGCGCCGGCACCGCCAAGGTCGCCCATCTGTCGTACGCCTACGACACCACCGGGCAGTCCGCCGCGGTGGACCCGGCCGACGCCGGCCGGATCGCCGCCGCCGCGCGGGCCGCCCGGAAGGCGGGCGCCGACGTGGTCGTGCTCTCCCTCAACTGGGGCTCCGCCGGGCAGGACGCCCCGGACGCGGGGCAGGTCACCCTCGCCAAGCAGCTCACGGCCGCCAAGACCGGCGGGCGCCCCGACATCGACCTCGTCCTAGGCGACCACGCGCACGTGCCCCAGCCGTACGAGAAGGTCAACGGCACCTGGGTGGTGTACGGCATGGGCGACCAGATCGCGGACGGCGGCGCCGGCACGGGGGAGTGGCGCGGCAACGAGTCCACCCTCGCCCGTTTCACCTTCGCCCCGCCCGCCAGGCCCGGCGCCCGCTGGGAGGTCAGCCGCGCCGAGTTCCTGCCCCAGGTGTACGACCTCGACGCCGGCCGGGCCATCGACGTGAACCGTGCCATCGCCGCGGGCGCCGACCTCGCCGCCACCCGCGACCGGGTACGGAACACCGTACTGAGCCGGGGCGCGGCCAAGGCCGGGCTCACCATGGGGCAGTGATCACTCGGCGGGCGGCCGCCGGGCCAGTACCGAGTGCCGGTAGGAGTAGCCGAAGTAGATGACACAGCCGATCAGGAACCAGACGGCGAACCGCACCCAGGTCTGCCACTCCAGGAAGGTGACCAGCCAGAGCGAGAACAGCGCGCCGAGCGCCGGGATGAACGGCATCAGCGGGGTACGGAAGCCGCGCGGCAGGTCCGGCTGCCGGTAGCGGAGCACGATCACCGCGACACAGACCACCACGAACGCCAGCAGGATGCCGATGTTGGTCAGCTCGGCCGCCTCGCCGATCGGCACGAACCCGGCGATGGCGGCCGCCCCGACGCCCACGATCCAGGTCACCCGGGTCGGCACGTGCCGGGTGGGGTGCGTCTTGGCGAACCAGCGCGGCAGCAGCCCGTCGCGGGCCATCGAGAACCAGACGCGGGTCACGCCCAGCATGAAGGTGAACATCACGGTGAGGATGCCGATGATCGCGCCCACCGCGATCACGTCGGCCAGTCCGCCGAGACCGACCGACTTGAAGGCCGTGGAGAAGCCGCTCTCCGGGTCGATGTCCTTGTAGTTCTGCATGCCGGTCAGCACCAGGCAGGCCGCCACGTACAGCACCATCGAGATGACCAGCGAGTAGATGATCGCCTTCGGCATGTGCCGCTGGGCGTCCTTGGACTCCTCGGCCGCCGTCGACATCGCGTCGTAGCCGAACACCGCGAAGAACACCGTGGCCGCGCCGGTGAAGGCGCCGCCGATGCCGAAGGGGAAGAAGGGGTGGTAGTTCGCGGTGTTGATGTGGAAGAAGCCCACCACGATCACCAGCAGCACCACCAGTACCTTCAGCGCCACCACGGACGTCTCGAACCGGGCCGCGCTCTTCATCCCCAGGTTCAGCAGCCAGGCGATCAGCACGCAGAGGATCGCCGCGAACAGATCGACCCGGTGCCCCGAGCCGGTGCCGGGCGCACCCAGCATCCACGCGGGCACGTCCGCCCCCGCCTCCTCCACCAGGAAGCTGAAGTAGCCGGAGATGCCGATGGCGACCACCGCCACGATCGCGGTGTACTCCAGCAGCAGGTCCCAGCCGATGAACCAGCCCACGAACTCGCCCAGCACCGCGTACCCGTAGGTGTACGCCGACCCCGCCTTCGGGATCATGCCCGCGAACTCGGCGTACGACAGCGCCGCGCAGGCGCTCGCGAAACCGGCGATCAGGAACGACACCACCACCGCGGGCCCGGCCTTGCCGTTGGCGACCGTGCCGGCGAGCGTGAAGATGCCCGCGCCGATGATGCCGCCCACCCCGATCGCGGTGAGCTGCCACAGGCCGAGCGAACGGTCCAGACCGCCGTCGGCCGCCTCGGAATCCTCGATGTGTGCAATGGGTTTGCGACGGAGAATCCCCTCACCCGAACGGATCTTGGCCACACGCCTCACCTCTTCCCCGACGGCAAACGGCTGACGGCGGATCATGATGGCTCAGGGGTGGCGGGTTCGGAAGGAGCCACGCACGATTGCCTCAGGCCACGGCCCAGTCCGGGACCCAGGTGCCGGAGGCGCGCCGGGCCTCGGAGCCGCCGGTCAGATGCGCGCGCAGGGCGGCGAGGGCCGGGTGGGCGTTGGCGCGGTCCCAGATCAGGGAGTGCGGATAGACCGGCGTCGGTCCGGTGACCGGAATCCGCCGCAGATCGTGCCCGGCTGGCCAGGCGAGCCGGGGGTGCTCACCGATGAAGGTCGCCAGTTCGGGTGACCCGGCGATCCGGTCCAGCATCGCGGCGCTGCCGAAGTTGGGGCCCGCCGAGTCGATGGTGAGCCCGAACTCCGCCGCCAGCGAGGCGTAGTAGGCGGCCCACTCGACGCCCTCCACGATGCTCGGCATCCAGATCCGGTGCCCGGCCAGCTCGGCGGGGGTCACCGAGTCCGCGCCGGCGAGGGCGTGCTCCGGGCCGGTGAGCAGATGCAGCGGCTCGTCCAGCACACGGGCGCTCGCCAGGCTCTCGGGCAGCGGCCGCCCCGGCATGCCGACCGCGCGGAAGGTCGCGTCGACCCGGCCCGCCTGTACGGCGCCAACGGCGGTGTCCGCGTCGAACAGCGTCACCACGTCCAGCTCCACCCCCGGATGCGCCTCG
>NZ_WWKH01000959.1:0-13573 GCF_009865595.1 Streptomyces sp. SID1328
CCGCCGCCGCCAAGACGGCCGCGACGGAGCCGGCCGAGGCCCCCGAGGCCGAGGTCAAGCCCCGCCGCACCCGGAAGACCGCCGCCGCCAAGGCCGCCGAGACGGCCGAGGTCACGGAGGCCGCCGAGGCCAAGCCGCGTCGCACCCGCAAGACCGCCGCCGCCAAGGCCGTCGCGTCGGACATCCCGGCGCAGGCGACCGAGGAGCCGGAGGTCAAGCCGCGCCGCCGTACCCGCAAGGTCGCGGCCGTGGAGCCCACCGAGGCGTAAGCAGCACCCGATGAGGCCCGGCTCCCTGTGACAGGGGGCCGGGCCTCACCGCTGTCAGTACTGCGTCTGCAGGTGCTCCCAGAAGCCGTCCCGCAGGGACCGGCGCAGGTCGGCCTGGCCGCGCAGGGAGTACTGGAGCAGCCCCTCCGCCTCCACCAGGAGGTCCTGGTCGACCGAGCCGGGCAGGTACGGGTGGCCGGGCAGAAGCTCCATCAGGCTGTCCCGGCCCCGCGAGACCAGCCACTTCGCCGCGATCTGGGCGCCGACGAAGCGCACGTCCTCACGGGTGGGCCGGTTGCCCGTGGCCTCGTAGGCGGCGGCCGTGCGGCGGGAGACGTACGGCTTGCAGAACTCCAGGTCGAAGGTGCGCTGGCTGTCGACCTCCCACAGCAGCGGCTCGGCCTGGTTGCGGCCCTCGGGCGCCTCGATGCCCCACAGGTGGACCCGCGCCCCGTACCCCTGCGCCGCCTCGACCGCCGACACGAGGTCCTCGTCGCCGCCGAGGAGTGCCGCGTCGCTGATGGCGCGGTGGCGGGCGAGGGACTCCAGGTCGGTGCGGATCAGGGAGTCGACGCCCTTCTGCTGGTTGTGGGCGTTGAGGTTGCCGAGGCGGACCTTGACGTCGGGCAGCTCGGCGATCGACTGCTGCTCGGCGGTGTGGATGCGGCGACGGGCGCCGTCGTACCAGTACACGCGCAGCAGGCGGCTGTCGGCGAAGATCGAACGGGCCTTGTCGATGAGCGCGTCGATCAGACCCTCGGCGTCCAGGTCGAAGGCGCGGCGGTCCTCGGTGCCGGCCACCAGTCGGCCGGCGCCGCGTAGAGATAGCCCGCGTCCACGAAGATCGCGTGGGTGGAGGGTTTTCGCCACCTCGACGAGCATGCGTTGAAGCAGTTCGTTGGTGTGGTCGATGCGGGCACCCAGAGCCGCCAGGTCTTCGTTCATCGAGTCCATTGTCCCGGCCGTCACGCTGCGAACACAACCGGTCCCCGTCAGTCCCGTCGCGAAGTCTTTTTACCGGACAGTAATTAGCCCGTGAAAAAATTTCCTTAGCGTAGGGAATGTTTGCGGTGGGCCGTTCGTTGTCTAGACATGTGACACCGCGACAACACGTCGCACACCAGTAGTTCTCCTCTGGAGGATGACCAGACGAAGGGAGAAGCCTTCATGCGCTTCGAAATCAGGCGACTCGACGAGGTCGACGGCTCGACCGTGGACAGCACCGTCGTGGACGCCGCCTCCGTCAACCGGATCGTGCAGCAGGCGGCCGCCATCGGCCAGCGCCTGTGGATCCGCCCCGCAGAAGGCTGCCCGGCCTCGTAGGGCGCACGACACACTCAAGCCTTCCGGGGAAGCCGAGGCCGAGTCTCAGCTTCCCCGGATCACCTGAGTGACCCCGTTGATGATCTGCTGCACGGCGATCGCGGAGAGCATCATGCCCGCGAGCCGTGTCACCAGGACGACACCGCCGTCCTTGATGACCTTGATGACCAGCAACGAGTAACGCATCACCAGCCACAGCACGACATGGATGGCGAGGATCGCCGCCCACACCGAGACCTGCGTGGCGACACTTCCGGCCTTCTGTACGGCCAGGATCACCGAGACGATCGCGCCGGGCCCGGCGAGCAGCGGCATGCCCAGCGGCACCAGGGCGACATTGACGTCCTTGGTCTGCTTGGGCTCGTCGGTCTTGCCGGTGAGCAGATCGAGTGCGATCAGGAGGAGCAGCAGTCCGCCCGCGATCATCAGCGCCGGGACCGAGACGTGCAGATAGTTCAGGATCTGGTGGCCGAGGACGCCGAAGACGGCGATGACCCCGCCCGCCACGCAGACGGCCTGGAAGGCCATCCGCTTCTGGACCTTGGCGGGCCGCCCCGCGGTGAGGGCGAGGAAGATCGGGGTGATCCCCGGCGGGTCCATGATGACGAAGAGGGTCAGGAACAGGGAGCCGAAGACGGCGAGGTCGAACATCGTGTGCCTTGCATGACGGAGCCACCGCCTGACGGCGCCCTGAGCCCCGTCAGGGGCAGGAAGCGGGCGCGCACGGCGGACGTGCGGGTGATCGGGTGGGGGAAAGCGGAAGGGTGGCGCCGGGCTCAGGCCCCGCCGGTCCCCGGTACGGGGAACGCGCCGGTCGCCCGGCGGATGATCTCGCCGTAGACCTCGGGATCGGTGGTGTTCTCGCCGAGCGCGACGGTCTTGCGGGTGCCGTGGTAGTCCGAGGAACCGGTGACCAGCAGGTCCAGGTCCTTCGCCAGGCCGCGCAGGCGGGTCCGGGTGGCCTGGTCGTGCTCGCTGTGGTCGGCTTCGAGTCCGTCGAGTCCGGCGGCGGCCATCGCGGCGATCGCCTCCGGCGACACCGTGCGGCCTCGCTTGGCGGCGGCCGGGTGGGCGAGGACGGCCACGCCGCCCGCGCCCTTCACCAGCCGGATCGCCTCCAGCGGATCGGTCTCGTGCTTGTCGACGTAGGCCCGCCCGCCGTCGGCCAGCCACTCGGGTGTGAACGCGTCGCTCACGGTCGGGACGACACCCAGCTCGACCAGTGCGGACGCGAGGTGCGGCCGGCCCACCGTGCCCCCGGCGGCGATCCGCTCGACCTGCTCCCGGCTGACCGGTACGCCGAGCGCGTTCAGCTTGGCGATCATCGCGTGGGCGCGCGGCACCCGGTCGTCCCGGACCAGCTCGCGCTCGGCGAGCAGGGCGGGCTCCTCGGGGTCGAAGAGGTAGGCCAGCAGGTGCAGGGAGACGCCGTCGATCCGGCAGGAGAGCTCGGCGCCGGTGACGAGGGTGAACCCCTCGGGCAATCCGGTCAGGGCGGCCAGGGCCTCGGCGTATCCACGGGTGGTGTCGTGGTCGGTCAGCGCGACCACGTCCAGTCCGGCGCCGGCGGCCGCGCGCATCAGCTCGGCCGGGGTGTCCGTGCCGTCGGAGGCCGTGGAGTGGCAGTGCAGGTCGATGCGCACGGCTGCTCCAGACGGCTCGCGGGGACGGTGAGGACACCTAAGGATAGCCGCGCTCACGGCATGCCCTGTCACCCCTGCTCCCCGGAGGCGCCCCCTACAGGTCGGGCCGCATCAGCCGGGGCGAGAGTGCCCCGCAGGGCACCAGGTCCACCTCGGGGCCCGCGTCCCTGAGGTCGGTCAGCACCAGCTCGTCGTACATCAGCAGGCCGGACTGCGCGGGCCAGGTGACCGCCCACAGCCAGACGCCGAGCGCCTCGCCGGCGAAGACGGCGCGGTCGTCCGGGACACCGTCGACGTGCCACAGCGGGGTGGGACGGCCGGTCGCCAGCACCTTGGCCTGCGGCGGCTTCTCCACGTCCAGGTAGGGGCCGGGGTCGGGGCCGTCGAGGCCCGCGTACCGCGCGCCGAGGCCGACGCCCAGTTCCTCGGCGACGAGGATCAGCTCGCCCGGACCGCCGAGCGGGCTGGGTCCCGAGCAGGCCACCACGGTGGCCCGGCCGCCGCCGGGGGCGTCGCCCGCGTACGCGACGCCGGTGAACAGCCAGCCGACCGGCAGCGGCCACGGCATCCACAGCGGGACGCGGGTGCGCTGCACCACGGCGGTGAGGGCCTCGACGCTGGGCGGGATCACGGGCTGCAGCGGGTACACCACGCCGTGCGTGTCGCACTGCCACGTGTCGGCGAAGAGACCGGGAGCCCGGACCCGGCCACCACACCTCGGGCAACTGGGTTCGCCCCTCATAGAGCCCCACGGTCCTACCCCGGCCGCCGCACGTCAAGGACGATCACCCGTACGGCCCCGCCCCGATTCCGGAGTCCGGCCAACTCCGCACTTCCATACGGCACTTGGTGAGCTTGCTCACTCCGGCCTCACTCGGGCGACGGCCCCAGCGGCACCGAAGCGCGGTTCGGGTCGCGCAGATCCGTGCCGTGGCTGAGCCACCGCTCCTGCAGCGCCCCAGCCCCGTGCACCCGCTTCCACGCCGCCTCGTTCGGTGTCATCGGCAGCAGCGGCAGGAAGCGCACCGGGTCCAGCGGCGCGTCCAGCTCCAGGTCCTCCACCAGCCCGCCCGGCTCCCCCACCAGTACCGAGGTGAAGGGCGCGCCGGGCCACAGCGGTTCCCCCACGTCCAGCGAGGCACCGGGTGTCACGATCACACCCTCGACCTGCGGGGACGCGGCGAGCACGGCGAGCGGGCGGAGTACGGGACCGGTGTCGGTGATGCCCGCGCGGACGGAGAGGACCAGCTCGGCACGCGGCCCCTCAA
The DNA here is from genome assembly GCF_009865595.1 of Streptomyces sp. SID1328. Lineage (NCBI taxonomy): Bacteria > Bacillati > Actinomycetota > Actinomycetes > Kitasatosporales > Streptomycetaceae > Streptomyces > Streptomyces sp. SID1328. The sequence goes on from NZ_WWKH01000959.1 coordinate 4,504, forward strand.
TGGGGTCGACGACCATGGCCGTGGGGTCGCTCATGGGGTGCGCCGACATGCCCAGCGTGGCGTAGCGGACCACGTCCCCCTCCTGGAAGCGCAGCACCTCGATGCGGTCGGCGCCGAGGAAGGTGACCGAGGCACGCGCGTCCGGTTCACCGAGCGCCGAGTTCAGCCGTGCCTCGACCAGAGGAAGAACATCAACCATGCGGTGAGCATAGATCTCGTCAGCGGCAGGCAAAGCTGCGCCTTGACACGATGGGCTGCTGCTACGCTGAGCCGGTGGTTCGGGGCCGCGTGCACATGCTCGCCGTCGAGTCCCCGACGCCGATGAGACTCCCTTACGAGGGACCGGCCGGAGGAGGTGGGGCTGTCATGGATCGAAGTCGACCGTGCAGTACCACTCGTTCTTCCGGCTGTTGATGTCATTCCTGGCCGACCGCCACCTTTTCGTTCGCTTCGCCGTCCGGAAGAGCACTTCGTTTCGCTTTGCCTGATCTGCCTGATCTCACTCAGTCCTGCATCAGTAGCGAAGTCGCCACCGCGACGGTGCGGTGCTCCCCGCTTTGTGGACGTGCCAAACGTATGCAGTCCGAACGTCCCCATTCCGGGTAGTTCCACCCGTCGCAGGCGCACTTTCGTTGCCCGCCCGCGAAGGAGCCTGCCATGTCGATGATCCGCGACCTGCGAGCCGTGGTCCGACCGTCCGCCCGCCCGGTCACGCCCAAGGAGGCGGCCGCTCCCTTCGAGCCCGACACCACCACGTCCTCGGCCGTGGTCGACTGCGCCGTCTACCGCGACGGCGCCCGGGTGGAGAGCGGACGCACCCTCAGCCCGCAGGAGGCGATGCGCGAGGCGCGCCGGGACGGCGGCTTCGTCTGGATCGGTCTGCACGAGCCGACCGAGGCCGAGTTCGCCGGCATCGCGAGCGCCTTCGGACTCCACCCGCTGGCCGTGGAGGACGCGGTCCAGGCCCACCAGCGCCCGAAGCTGGAGCGGTACGACGACTCCCTGTTCACCGTGTTCAAGACGGTCCACTACGTGGAGCACGACCAGCTCACCGCCAACAGCGAGGTCATCGACACCGGTGAGGTCATGTGCTTCACCGGCCGGGACTTCTTCATCACCGTCCGGCACGGCGGTCAGGGCTCGCTGCGGGCGTTGCGCCACCGGCTCCAGGAGGACCCCGAGCTGCTCGCCAAGGGCCCCTCGGCGGTGCTGCACGCCATCGCCGACCATGTGGTGGACGGCTACATCGCGGTCGCGGACTCGGTGCAGGACGACATCGACGAGGTGGAGACGGAGGTCTTCTCCCCCGGCCGCAACGGCGGTGTCTCGCGCGGTGTCGACTCGGCCCGGATCTACCAGCTCAAGCGTGAGGTACTGGAGTTCAAGCGCGCGGTCGCCCCGCTGCAGCGCCCGATGCAGTTGCTGAGCGAGCGGCCGATGCGGCTGGTCGACCCGGACATCCAGAAGTACTTCCGTGACGTCGCCGACCACGTAGCCCGGGTGCACGAGCAGGTCATGGGCTTCGACGAGCTGCTGAACTCGATCCTCCAGGCCAACCTGGCGCAGGCGTCCGTCGCGCAGAACGAGGACATGCGCAAGATCACCGCCTGGGCCGCGATCATCGCCGTGCCCACCATGGTGTGCGGGGTCTACGGCATGAACTTCAAGTACATGCCCGAGCTGCACTGGAAGTACGGCTACCCGGTGATCATGAGCGTCACGGTCGCCCTGTGTCTGGGCATCCACCGCACGCTGAAGCGCAACGGCTGGCTCTGAGCGCCGCTGGATAGGCTGGGCGCATGACCACCGAGCCGCCCGCACAGGCCCTTTTCGACCAGGCCCTCATCGAGGAGGCCACCAAGAAGTCCGGCCTGATCTGGGTCCGGGGCGCCGGGGCGCCCGCCGCGCGCCCGCTCTGGCACGTCTGGCACGAGGGCGCGGCCGTGCTGGTCGGTGACGGCGCGGGCGAGCAGCCGCTGCCCGGTCTCACCGACGGCGGTGCGGCCGAGGTGGCGGTGCGCAGCAAGGACAAGGGTGGCCGGCTCGTCACCTGGCGGGCCACCGCGCACCGGCTGGACCCGGCCTCGCCCGAATGGGAGGCGGCCGTGGCGGAGTTGAAGGGCAAGCGGCTCAACGCGCCCGGCGCCGAGGACATCCCGGCCCGCTGGGCCCGCGACTGCACGGTGCTGCGCCTGGTCCCCACCGGGGCGGTGGAGCCTCGGCCCACCGGCAGCCTGGCCGAGCCCCCGCTGCCCACCCCGGCCACCACCCGCGTCCCGGCACCGGCAGCGCTGCCCAGGCTGCTGGGCGGGCGGCGCAAGCGGGGCTAGACCAACACGCTTCAGGAGCCGGGCAGTTGGCCGCCGTAGTCGACCGTATCGGACTTGGCGGGCTCGGCGGCGGGGAAGTCCTTGCCCCACTCGGAGAAGGTGAGCGTGCCGGCCCCGCCGCCGCGCACCAGCCGCAGCGGGTAGGGCTTGCCCTCCAGGGAGACGTCGAGGGTGCCGCCGGGGCCGCCGTCGCCGGTGACCCGGATCGTGCGGGTGCCCGCCTGGGTGTGGTGGCCGGCCGTGGCGAGCTTGCCGTGCAGGGTGAGCAGGGCGGGCAGCAGCACGTCCTTCTCGGTGAAGCCGCTGAACTTCCGGTACGCCGGGTCCTTCTGGGGGACCTTCACGTACTTGCCGTCCAGCTTGCCCGCGGCGGAGGTGTCACCGCCGTGGTTCCAGAAGGCGGCGTCGGCCTTCACGTACAGCTCGTCGCCGACGCGCAGCAGTTGGAAGGTGGAGCCCTTGGAGGTCACCGAGCCGCTGCCGCCGCCGGACTTCAGCCGCATGTCCAGTTTGAAGGCGACCCCGCCGGTGACGACGGTCCCGGCCAGGTGCACCGCCGGTGCCGCGTCGGCCGCCGCCCGGCTCTGTGTCTGGATCTTCCGCGCGGGCAGCCGGCCCACCCCGTTGGTCCCGGCGTCCGGGTCCTCCTCGCCGCATCCCGTCAGCATCGTCAGCGCCGACACGGCCAGCACGCACAGCGCGGCCACCCGCGCGGTTCTCCGGATGCCTGCCTGGGGAATCGCAGTCACAGGTGGGGCTGCCTCTCTGCCGGTGCCGAATGGGCGTACGGCAGCGTACCGGGGGCACGCGCCCCGAGCGGAGCCCGTCCGTCCGGACCCCCCACCGGGGCGTTTCCGATCGGTACGGGCTAGCCTGAAGCGCACAAGCGTGGCCATATCAGAGCGAATCCGAACCAATTCTCTCCGCGTCCCGAGCACGGCAAAGGAAGCACAGATGGCAGCCGGCGTCCCCCGGATCTTCGTGTCGCACCTCGCCGGGGTCCCCGTCTTCGACCCGGCGGGCGACCAGGTCGGCCGGGTCCGCGACATCGTCGTCATGCTGCGCGTCGGCCGCCGTCCGCCCCGCGTGCTCGGGCTGGTCGTGGAGCTGTCCACCCGGCGCCGCATCTTCCTGCCGATGACCCGCGTGACCGGCATCGACTCCGGCCAGGTCATCTCCACCGGTGTGGTCAACGTCCGCCGCTTCGAGCAGCGGCCCACCGAGCGCCTGGTCTTCGGCGAGCTGCTGGACCGCCGGGTGAAGCTGGTGGAGACCGACGAGGAGGTCACCGTCCTCGACCTCTCCGTGCAGCAGCTGCCCGCCCGCCGCGAATGGGAGGTGGACCGGGTCTTCGTCCGCAAGGGGAAGAAGGGCGGCGCCTTCCGCCGGGCCAGGGGAGAGACGCTGACCGTGGAGTGGTCGGCCGTCACCGGGTTCTCCCTGGAGGAACACGGGCAGGGCGCGGAGAACCTGCTCGCCACCTTCGAGCAGTTGCGCCCCGCCGACCTCGCCAACGTCCTGCACCACCTCTCCCCCAAGCGGCGCGCGGAGGTGGCCGCCGCCCTGGACGACGACCGGCTCGCCGACGTGCTGGAGGAGCTGCCGGAGGACGACCAGATCGAGATCCTCGGCAAGCTGAAGGAGGAGCGCGCCGCCGACGTCCTGGAGGCCATGGACCCCGACGACGCCGCCGACCTGCTGGGCGAGCTGCCGGAGGACGACAAGGAGCGCCTGCTCAGCCTGATGGAGCCCGAGGACGCTGCCGACATGCGGCGCCTGATGTCGTACGAGGAGCACACCGCGGGCGGGCTGATGACCACCGAACCGATCGTGCTGCGTCCGGACGCCACGGTCGCCGACGCGCTCGCCCGGGTCCGCAACCCCGACCTCTCCCCCGCGCTCGCCGCCCAGGTGTACGTCTGCCGCCCGCCGGACGAGACGCCGACCGGCAAGTACCTGGGCACCGTGCACTTCCAGCGGCTGCTGCGCGACCCCCCGTACACCCTGGTCAGCTCGCTGCTCGACGACGACCTGCTGCCGCTCGCCCCCGCCGCCACGCTTCCCGTCATCGCCGGGTTCTTCGCCACGTACGACATGGTCGCCGCCCCCGTGGTGGACGAGTCGGGTTCGCTGCTGGGCGCGGTGACCGTGGACGACGTCCTGGACCACATGCTCCCCGAGGACTGGCGCGAAACGGAGTTCCACCTGGACGAGCTGCCGGAGACCGGCGCCGGGCGCGAAGCGGGTGCGCATGGCTGAGCGCGAGGGGGGCCGCGAGGGCCGCGACCGTGTCCTCGCGGGGGCCACGGCGTCCCGTCCGCGCGTGCCACGCCTGGACCAGCCGCGCCCGCCGCGCCGCAGGGTGCTGCCGGAGTGGGACCCGGAGGCGTTCGGCCGGCTGTCGGAGAAGATCGCCCGGTTCCTGGGCACCGGACGCTTCATCGTCTGGATGACGGTCGTCATCATCGTCTGGGTGGTGTGGAACATCGCCGCGCCGGACGTGGTGCGGTTCGACTCCTACCCGTTCATCTTCCTGACCCTGATGCTCTCCCTCCAGGCGTCCTACGCGGCCCCGCTGATCCTGCTCGCGCAGAACCGGCAGGACGACCGCGACCGGGTCAACCTGGAGCAGGACCGCAAGCAGAACGAGCGGTCCATCGCGGACACCGAGTACCTGACCCGCGAGATCGCCGCCCTGCGCGCGGGCCTCGGCGAGGTCGCCACCCGCGACTGGATCAGGTCCGAGCTGCAGGATCTCGTACGCGAACTGGAGACGGAACGGACAGGCCGCCCCGCCTGGCGTGACGCAGACGACCGCTGAGGCACTACCCGTCGGCCCCCACGGGCGCCGTACCATCGTCCTATGGCTACGGAAGACGCGGTGCGCGAGGCGCTGTCGACGGTGAACGACCCCGAGATCAACCGACCCATCACCGAACTCGGGATGGTCAAATCGGTGGAGATCGGCGCGGACGGAGCGGTCGCGGTCACGGTGTACCTGACGGTCTCCGGCTGCCCCATGCGCGAGACGATCACCCAGCGGGTGACCGACGCGGTCTCCCTCGTCGAGGGCGTCACCCGGGTGGACGTCACGCTGGACGTGATGAGCGACGAGCAGCGCAAGGAGCTGGCCAGCGCACTGCGCGGCGGGCAGGCCGAGCGCGAGGTCCCCTTCGCCAAGCCCGGCAGCCTCACCCGCGTCTACGCGGTCGCCTCCGGCAAGGGCGGCGTCGGCAAGTCCTCGGTGACGGTGAACCTGGCGGCCGCGCTGGCCGCCGACGGGCTGAAGGTCGGCGTGGTGGACGCCGACATCTACGGGCACAGCGTGCCGCGCATGCTGGGCGCGGACGGCAAGCCCACCCAGGTCGAGAACATGATCATGCCGCCGTCGGCGAACGGCGTGAAGGTCATCTCCATCGGCATGTTCACCCCGGGCAACGCCCCGGTCGTCTGGCGCGGCCCGATGCTGCACCGGGCGCTCCAGCAGTTCCTGGCGGACGTGTACTGGGGCGACCTGGACGTGCTGCTGCTGGACCTGCCGCCGGGCACCGGTGACATCGCCATCTCGGTGGCCCAGTTGGTGCCGAACGCGGAGATCCTGGTCGTCACCACCCCGCAGCAGGCCGCGGCCGAGGTCGCCGAGCGCGCGGGCTCCATCGCGGTGCAGACCCACCAGAAGATCGTCGGTGTGGTCGAGAACATGTCCGGGCTGCCCTGCCCGCACTGTGACGAGATGGTGGACATCTTCGGCACCGGCGGCGGCCAGCTCGTCGCGGACGGTCTGACCCGCACCACGGGCGCGACCGTGCCGGTGCTCGGCAGCATCCCGATCGACGTGCGGCTGCGCGAGGGCGGCGACGAGGGCAAGCCGGTCGTGCTGACCGACCCCGACTCCCCGGCCGGCTCGGCCCTGCGTGCCATCGCGGGCAAGCTGGGCGGCCGTCAGCGCGGTCTGTCGGGGCTGTCGCTGGGCATCACCCCGCGCAACAAGTTCTGAGCCCGGACACGACGGGAGGGGGCGCCGGCGGCTTTCGCCGGCGCCCCCTCCCGTGTGTTCTCAGGCGTAGGCGCCGATGTCCTTGACGACGGCGAAGCCGAGCCCGTAGGCGCTCATCCCCCGGCCGTACGCGCCGATGTGGACGCCCGCCTCGGTGGCGCCGGCGAGCACCCAGCCGAACTCCGACTCCCGGTAGTGGAAGGGCGTGGCCACGCCGTCCACCGGGAGGGAGAGCTTCGCCCACTCCGAGCCGTCGAGGTCGTCGGCCAGCGCCCACGCGGTCTCGGTCTGCTGGTCCAGCCAGTCGTCGCGCAGGGTGTGGTCCATCTGGCCGGGCCAGGTGACCGACAGCAGGCCCACCCCGGCCAGCCAGGCGGCCGAGGAGACCGAGGTGGCCTCCAGCAGCCCGGTGCCGTCCGCGCTGCGGCGGGAGGGGTTCGCCGGCACGGTGACCACGACGGCGAACTTCTCCCGCGGCTCGTCCGAGGAGTTCGCGCTGTGCTCGTTGCGTACGGAGGGCTCGTCGCCGTGCCCGATCGAACCGTGCTCCACCGCGCCGTCGGCGGCCAGGCCGACCTGGAGCAGCCAGCGGTGCCCCGTGAACGCCTCGTCGAGGCCGTACCAGGGGAAGGGCGCGCGCAGATAGCCGTCGACCGTCCGGCCGCCGAGGTGGCCGCGCCGGCCACTCTCGGTGGCCGGCGTCTGCGCGCTTACCCGACTTGTGGTCTCCATCTGCCCGGACGCCTCCTCGTTCTCGTCGGACCGGGGCAAGGGCCCGCCCCCCTTCGGGCGTACGCGTCCGGTCCGCACAACAACTCGGCAGCATATCCACACCGCTGAGGGCTGCCCGGAATGCGACGGGCGCATGGGGCTCCGGGGGCGGCCGAACGCGGGATGTCCCGCTGGTACACACGACGAAACCCGCCCGGTGAGGCGGGTTCGTGGCGTGTCGTGATCTGTTCGGGCGGCGCGGGGCCGACCGGGTGAAGTCGTCCCCGGCGTCAGGTGGCGTCGGCGTCGAAGGGCGGGCGGTCGTCCTTCGGGGCCTCGGGCTTCTTCGTCATGTCGACGCGGCCGCCGGACGCGGCGGAGGTGGGGGCCGAGGAGGTCGGGCCGGGCAGCGCGGAGGCGGTGTCGTGGCCGTTCACGGAGTCCGTCAGCTCGGCCATCTCGCGCTTCAGGTCGAAGGTGCTGCGGATGTCCTTGAGGCCCAGCTCGTCGTTGTCGAGCTGCTTGCGCAGGAACGCCTTGGGGTTGAGGTCCTCGAACTCGAAGTCCTTGAACTCCGGGCCCAGCTCGCTGCGGATGTCGTTCTTGGCGTTGTCCGAGAACTCCCGGATCTTCCGGAGCGTGCGCGTGACGTCCTGGATGAACTTGGGGAGCTTGTCCGGACCGAAGACGAGCACGGCGAGGACGATGAGCGTGACCAGCTCAAGCGGCCCTATGTCATTGAACACCTGAAAGCTCCTTGCGTGTCCTCGGTCGCCCCACGGTACCCGGCGCACCCGCCGGACCGGTACCGCCCCGAGGTGAGACTTGCGTCAGTTCCGGCCGGATGCGCCCAGACGCAGCGTGACGGTGTGCTCGGCGCCGGGGCTTCCCACGGTCAGGCGGAGACGGTCGCCGGGGCGGTGGGCGCGGATCTTGACGATCAGCTCCTCACCCGAGTGGACGGGGTGTCCGTCCACCCCGGTGATCAGGTCGCCGGGCTTCAGTCCGGCCCGGTCGCCCGGTCCGCCCTTCAGCACGGCGGGACCGCTCGCACCGCCCTCGGTGTCGATACGGGCGCCGTCCCCGGCGTAGTCCATGTCGAGGGTCACGCCGATCACCGGGTGGGTGGCCTGGCCGGTGTTGATGAGTTCCTCGGCGACCCGGCGGGCCTGGTTGGCCGGGATGGCGAAGCCGAGGCCGATCGAGCCGGAGCGGCTCTCGGTGGAGTCGGAGTCCCGGTCGGCGGAGCGGATGGCGGAGTTGACGCCGATCACGCGGGCGTGGGCGTCGAGGAGGGGGCCGCCGGAGTTGCCGGGGTTGATCGGGGCGTCGGTCTGGAGCGCGTCGACATAGCTGACGCCGCTGCCGTCGCCCTTCTCGCCGCCCGCCGTGATGGGGCGGTCCTTGGCGCTGACGATGCCGGAGGTGACGGTGTTGGCCAGGTCGAAGGGGGCGCCGATCGCGACGACCGGGTCGCCCACGCGTACGGCGTCGGAGTCGCCGAGGGTCAGCGGGGTGAGCCCCCGTACGCCCTTCACCCGGACGACGGCCAGGTCGTACCCGCTGTCCCGCCCGACGACCTCCGCCTCGGCGGTGTCGCCGCTGCTGAAGGTCACGGTGATGTCCCCACCGCCGGACGCGGGCGCCACGACGTGATTGTTGGTGAGGATGTGCCCCCGCCCGTCCAGCACGAACCCGGTCCCGGTCCCGCCCTCTTCCCCGCCCCGCACATGCAGCGTGACGACGCCGGGCAGCGCCCGCGCGGCTATCCCCGCCACGCTGTCCCGCTCCCTTCCGTCCGGCACAGCCCCGGCCCGCGGCAGCCGCACGGTGGTCGTCCCCTCCCGCTCGACCCAGGCCCCGAGGAACCCGCCGATGCCGGCGGCGAGCAGCGTGACGCCGAGGAAGACCCCGAGGACCTTCTTCCATCCGGGCCACTGCCGCTGCCCGTCGGTCGCGGGGGCGCCGGGGTGCTGGAGGGGGGCGGGGTTCCAGGGGTCGTAGCGGGGGGTTCGGGGGTCCTGCTGGGGTG
>NZ_WWKH01000960.1:0-14513 GCF_009865595.1 Streptomyces sp. SID1328
CGATGGACGCGGGCAACATCCTCAAGCCCGCCCTCGCCCGCGGCGAGCTGCACGTCGTGGGCGCGACCACGATCGACGAGTACCGCAAGTACATCGAGAAGGACGCCGCCCTCGAACGACGCTTCCAGCCCGTCATGGTGCCGGAGCCCACCGTCGAGGAGACCGTGCTGATCCTGGAAGGGCTGCGCGACGCCTACGAGGCCCACCACCAGGTCCGCTACGAGGACTCCGCGCTCGAAGCCTGTGCCGTGCTGTCCGACCGCTACATCACCGACCGCTTCCTCCCGGACAAGGCCATCGACCTGATGGACCAGGCCGGCGCGCGGGTCCGGCTGCGCAGCGCGGCCCGTTCCACGGAGGTCGTCGCCCGCGAGGACAAGATCGCCAAGCTCCGGCGCGAGCTGGACGAGGCCGTGTCCGGCCAGGACTACGAGAGGGCGAACGACCTCAAGAAGAAGATCGCAGAGGTCGAGGCCGAACTCGCCGGCATCGAGGAGCGCCGCGAGGGCGTCGTCACCGTCACCCCGAACGACATCGCGGACATCGTCTCCCGCCGGACCGGCATCCCCGTCTCGCAGCTCACCGCCAGCGAGAAGGAGCGGCTGCTCAACCTGGAGGAGGAGATGCACGCCCGCATCGTCGGGCAGAACGAGGCCGTCACCGCCGTCTCGCAGGCGGTGCGCCGCAACCGCGCGGGCATGGGCGACCCGAACCGCCCGGTCGGCTCGTTCCTCTTCCTCGGTCCCACCGGTGTCGGCAAGACCGAACTCGCCAAGGCCCTCGCCGAGCTGCTGTTCGGCGACGAGGACCGCATGATCCGCTTCGACATGAGCGAGTTCCAGGAGAAGCACACCGTCTCCCGCCTGGTCGGCGCGCCTCCCGGATACGTCGGCTACGAGGAGGCCGGACAGCTCACCGAGAAGGTCCGCCGCCAGCCGTACAGCGTGTTGCTGTTCGACGAGATCGAGAAGGCGCACCCGGACGTGTTCAGCACGCTGCTGCAGATCCTGGACGACGGCCGGCTGACCGACGGCCAGGGCCGCACCGTCGACTTCCGGCACACCGTCATCATCATGACGTCGAACATCGGCGCCCATCTGATCCTGGCGCACCAGGGCGACGTGTCCGAGATCAAGGACGACCTGCTGGAGGAGCTGCGCGGCCGGTTCCTGCCGGAGTTCCTCAACCGGATCGACGACATCATCATCTTCCACAGCCTCACCGAGGACGACCTCTCCGAGATCGTGGACCACCTGCTGGAGCAGAGCCGGCGCCGGGTGAAGGCGCAGGGATTGCAACTGGAGGTCACCGAGGCGGCGAAGAAGCTGCTGATCGCCCACGGCCACCAGCCGGAGTTCGGCGCGCGTCCGCTGCGCCGCACGATCCAGACGGAGCTGGACAACCGCATCGCAGAGCTGCTGCTCAGCGGCCAGGCCAATCCGGGGGACACGATCGTCGCGGATGTGCAGAACGACTCGCTGCACGTCACCGTGCGCAGGGCGGACGAGAAGAAGTCCGAGAAGGGCGACGCGTCCGCGGGGAAGAAGGCGGCGGCCAAGAAGACCGCGTCCGGCGGCAAGAAGAAGGCCGACGCGAAGGACGCCGAGGCCGAGTAGGACTTACGGCGGCAAGGAGAAACCCCATGGCGCACCACCACAAGTCCAACAAGAAGGTCGAGGGCGATCCCGACCGCGACCACGGGCGTGGGCTGCCCCGCCGCCCGGACGATACCGAACTCGAGGAACGCACCCAGGAGGACCGGCGTGACGTCGGTCTCCCGGTCCGGGAGCAGGAGAGCCCGGAGCGGATCTACGAGCAGGAGAGCGCCGAGATCGACCGCCAGGTCGAACGGGGTGAGGTGGAGACGGGTGACCTGACACGCCGGCAGCGCCAGCAGGAGGACCCCTTCCCGCCGTCCCACTACGACGGCTGACCCGCGACGGCTGACCCGCGGAGAAGCCTGGGCGGACCGGACACCCAAGTCCGGTCCGCCCAGGCGTGCGTCCCTTCTCAGCCCTTGTCGCCGGGCGCGCCCAGGGAGACGACGACCGCGGTGGCCTCGCCGTCCGGGGCGTCGTAGCTGACGGTGTCGCCGGGGGTGCGGCCGAGGAGCGCGCGGCCCAGCGGGCTGTCGGAGGTGACCAGCTTCGGGTCGCGGGCATCGGCGATCTCGCCGATGTGCAGGGTGTCCGTGGTGCCGTCCGCGAACCGGACGGTGACCGTCGTGCCCACCCCGACCTTGTCGGTGGGGACCGGGCCCCCGATGCCGGCCTGCCGCAGCCGGTCCTCGACCCGGTCGATGCGCTCGTCCAGCCGGTTGAGCTGGTCGGCCCGCTGGATCTCGTCGGCCTGGTCGGCACGGTCCCCGACCTCGTCGGAGTCCTGCAGCGTCGCGGCGACCGTCCTGCGCTCCTCGTGCAGATCGGACAGTTCCTGCTCGAGCGCCTTGCGTGCCTCGGCGCTGATCGGCTCGGGGTCACTGGTCATTCCTGCTCCAGTGCTACAGACGGAAGTGCTGGACAGCAGCACCCTATTCGCGCTCCCGCACCACATCCAGTCGCAGCGGTGGCGAGCCGTGGGGCAGGCGGGACTACGGAACCCAGGGCCGCTGCCACGGCGGGCTGCCCGCCCCGAGCGCGTCCGCCTGAGGCGGGCCCCAGGAGCCGGGCGGGTACGGGTGGACCGGCGGGGGATAAGTGAGGAGGGGCTGGATGATCCGCCAGCACTCCTCGACCGCGCGCTGCGGTGCGAAGTACCTGTCGTCACCGGTCAGGGCCGCGTACAGGAGGCGCTCGTACGGGGCGAGGGGCTTGCCGAGTTCGCGGGCGAAGATGGTGTCCAGGGGGACCGGGCGCCAGGCCGACTCCTCGTCCAGGGCGGAGAGCTGGAGGCGCATGCCGGCCTCGGGGTCGATGCGCAGCACGATCTGGTTGCCGGCGACCTGGCCGGGGTCGGGGAGGAAGCCGAGCCGGGGAGGCTCGCGCAGGATCAGCCGTACCTCGGTCACCCGTACCGGGAGCCGCTTGCCCGCGCGGATGAAGACCGGCACGCCGTCCCACCGCCAGTTGTTGATCTCCAGCCGGAGCGCCGCGTACGTCTCCACGGTCGAGTCCGGTGCCACGCCCGGCAGTTGCTGGTAGCCGATGTACTGGCCGCGCACGTACGCGTGCACGTCCGCCTCCGGCATCGCGCGCAGCACCTCGATCCGCTTGTCCCACAGATCGGTCGCGCTCGGCCCGACCGGCGGGTCCATCGCCACCAGGGCCAGCACCAGCAGCAGGTGATTCTGGATCACATCGCGCAGCGCCCCCACCTGCTCGTAGAAGCCACCGCGGCCCTCGACGCCGAACTCCTCGGCCATCGTGATCTGGATGGCCACCACGCTGTCCCGGTGCCACAGCTCGGCCAGCGCGGAGTTGGCGAACCGCAGATACTCCAGCTCGATGACGGGTTCCTTGCCCAGGAAGTGGTCGACCCGGAGGATCTGGCTCTCGTCCAGCACCGCCGTCAGCTTGCGGTCCAGGGCGCGGGCCGATGCCAGGTCGTGCCCGAACGGTTTCTCCAGCGCCACCCGCGCCTGCCCCAGCAGCCGGGCCGAGGCGAGCTGGTCCACGATCGGCGCGAACAGCGCGGGCGGGGTCTCCAGATAGAACAGCGGACGCCTGCGGCGCCCCAGTTCCTGGGCGAGCCGCCCATAGGTCTCGGACACGGTGAGGTCTCCGGCCACATAGGCCATCCGGCCCGTCAGCCGCTCCAGCACCGCCCGGTCGACCGACTCCTCCGCCCCTTCCACCGCCGTACGGACCAGGTCGGCCAGCTCCTCGTGGCTCATCTCGCGGCGGCCGACACCGATCACCGGGCAGTCGAGCAGCCCCCGGCCCTCCAGCTTGTACAGCGCGGGAAACGTCATCTTCCGCGCGAGATCCCCGGTCACCCCGAAGATCACCAGAGTGTCGGCTTGCCAGGTTCCGGCCATCGGTGGGTACTCCTCGTCCCGGCGGCGGGCGCGCACGACGGCGCCCCCATTCTCGGTCTCTCGTATCGTCCGTGTCCCGGACCCGGCGCGCGACTCGGGGCGCGCGCCCGGCGACTGTGCTCGCGGGGCATACCCGCATGTATGGTGTCCGGACCGCGGGGCAGGCGACCATCCGTCCCCGTACCGAACGTGTCCGACCACGCCAGAAGGAGGCCCGCATGTCCTCGAAGCGACGCCGGAAGAAGAAGGCCCGCCGCAAGAACGGCGCCAACCACGGCAAGCGGCCCCAGTCCTGAGCGACGGCCGTACCGGGCCCGGTCACCCCACCACGGGGCGGCCGGGCCCGTCCCGTTCCCCGCCTCCTCGGATCCGGCTGCGGTCCCCGGCCCGGCCCGAGCGGCACCGAATCCCCCGTACGGGCGGCAGCGCTGGCCGGTGCCCGGCGGGCGGCCGAGAGTGGACCGCGGACGGCTTCCCAGCACGAGGACGGACCATGACGTTCACCCCGACCCGCATCGAGGACCGCCCCGTCGCGGTGATCGGTGCCGGCACCCTCGGCCGCCGGATCGCCCTGATGTCCGCCGGCCAGACCGTCCCGGCGGTGATGGAACCGCCGAAGGACGTGCTCCCGCGCTACGGGCTGTATCCCTTCATGGCGCCGCCGGCCGACCTGCCCGTGGTCGAGGTCGTCTCGGCGAGCCATCTGATCACCGACCTCACCCTCGGCGCCCCCGAGGTCGTCCACGACTATCCGGACCGGTCATGAGATCAAAGAAGAGGGTTACTGTCCGGCCATGAGCGAACAGGGCGAACCCGGAATGGAACGCGGGACGAACGCGGGCAGGGGCCCCTACCTGGACCACCGCGTGGGCTCCGCGGGTGGCCCCGGCGCGGGCGGATCGACCTTCACCGTCCTCGTGGCCGCCGCCGCCAACTTCGGTGTCGCGCTCGCCAAGGCCGTCGCCGGTGTGCTCAGCGGCTCCAGCGCCATGCTCGCCGAGGCCGGTCACTCGGTCGCCGACACCATGACCGAGGCCCTGCTCTTCGTCGCCCTCAAGCGCAGCAAGAAACCCGCCGACGAGGACCACCCCCTCGGCTACGGCCCCGAGCGGTACATCTGGGCGCTGCTCGCCTCCGTCGCCACCTTCGTCGGCGGCGGCGTCTTCGCCGTGTACGACGGCATCCACGCCCTCACCCACGACGAGAAGCCGGGCAACCCGCTGATCTCCTACATCGTGCTCGCCGTCGCCTTCGTGCTGGAGGGGCTCTCCCTGCGCACCGGCTGGCGGCAGGCCACCGGCCGGGCCGAGCACTTCCGGGTGCCGATCCTGCGCTACCTCCAGCACACCCCCGACACCGCCGTGAAGGCCGTCGTCATGGAGGACTCCGCCGCGCTCATCGGCCTGGTGCTCGCCGCCCTCGGTCTGCTCGGCGGCCAGCTCACCGGCTCCGGGATCTTCGACGGTATCGCTTCCGTCCTCATCGGTGTGCTGCTCATCGTCGTGGCCTGCATCCTCGGGCGCGCCAACACCGAACTCCTCGTCGGCCGCGCCCTGCCCAAGCCCATGCGGGAGGCCGTACGCCGGGAGCTGCTCTCCGTGGACGCCGTCCAGGACGTGATGGAGCTGACCACGCTGGTGCAGGGGCCGGGGGAGATCCTGATCGCCGCCAAGGTCGACTTCCGAGACGTCTCCACCTCCGCCCAGATCGAATGGGCCTGCGAGGAGGCGGAGACCCGGCTGCGCACCCGGATCCCGGCGGTCAAGCACGTCTACCTGGACCCCACGCCCCCGCATACGGGTCCGCCGGCCCCCGAGGAGTAGCGGGTGGTCAGCCCGGCTGGGGCACCATCCGGTGCAGGCCCCGGCGGTCGTAGTAGCGGGTCGCCGCGAAGCCGAAGGCCAGGGCCACCACGAAGCCGATGGCGATCATCACCCAGCCGCGCCCGAGCCCGGCGTCGGCACGGGCGTCGAAGTAGAGGATCGCCCGTACCCCGGCCGCCAGTTGCCGCATCGGCTCGAAGGCGCCGAGGAACCGGTAGAAGCCCGGCACCGCCTCCAGCGGCACGGTGGCGCCCGAGGACGGCAGCGCGAACGCGATGAAGACGAACATCGACACGAGCTGGCCCAGGCTGCCGAAGGCCGCGTTGATCGCCTGCACCCCGAGCCCGACCGTCAGCGTCGCGCAGTACGAGAACACCCACAGCAGACCGGCGTGCGGGGCGTCCATGCCCAGCACGCCGATCGTCGCCAGCATGATCAGCGAGGTGGTGAGCAGCGAGAGGCCGGCCGTCATCACCATCTTCAGCACCAGCGTCCGGGTCCGGTTGATGTGCACCGTCGGACGCCGCGAGTGCCAGGGGCCGATCTCCGTGTCGGCGTAGCCGAGCCCGCTGTCGACGCCGTTGTGGATGATGTTGCCGCCGATGAACCCGGCCAGCACCAGCAGCAGCGCGTAGTAGAAGGCGCTCAGCCCCAGCCCGCTGTGGGCGCCGATGGGGTGGCCCACCTGTGTCCGCACCTCCACCGGGTCGGCGATCAGCACGCGGGTCGCCGCGCTCGCCTGCTTCACTTCGGGGGACGCCGACAACTGCTTGCCGACCGAGACCGACACCTGGTGCGCGGCGCTCTGCGTGATCCGTCCCGCCAGCGAGGAGGCCAGGCTGCCCACGCCGGGGTTGGTCAGCACGGTCAGCTCCGGGCGGGACTTGGCGTCCGCGGTGGCCAGCGCGCCCACGGTCGCAGTGAAGTCCGCCGGGATCACCAGGGCGCCGTACACCCGGCCCGACGCCAGCTCGTCCTGCGCCTTGGCCCGTGACATCGGCCGCCAGCGGACCCGGTCGTCGGAGGAGCCGGAGGAGAGGACGGAACGGGCGGCCTGCGTGCCCACGTTGGCCTTCTGGCCCGGCAGCGGCTCGCCCTCGTCCAGGTTCACCAGCGCCACCGGCATCCGGTGCAGGCTGCCCTCCGGGGTGAGGATGCCGCCCATGTACAGCAGCGACAGCACCAGCGCGACCAGCGAGCTGAGCACCGCGGGCATCAGCCACAGCTTCCACCGCCCCAGCAAATGCGCCGCGCTCAGCCACGGTCCGGACGCGTGCGGGGTCCCGGAAGCCATACCACTCCAACAGGTGCAGTCGGCGGCAACCGCCGAACGGGCTGCGGCGAGGGGCCCGTACCAGCATGTCCGGCCACCGGACCGCACCGCCTGCGGACGCAAGCCGACGATAGGTCGCGGACGCGGAAACGTCCCGCCACGACACCGGCCATCTGGTCCGGGTGAGGTGACCCTCTGGCCCAGGGTCCAGTGCGACACCGCCTCCGCGGCCGCGCCCTCCCGGTGACGGAGGTCTGTGTCCCGCGCGCCCCGTGCGTCTGCCGGGGGGCGTACCGCCCCGATGGTCGCTAGCGTGTTGCCCAGTTCGGACCGCTCCGCCGACGGAAGGACCTCCCCATGGGCCGACGCAAGGATCTCGGACTGCTGGCCGTACGCCTCGGCACCGGCGGCGTACTGGCCGCCCATGGCGCGCAGAAGCTGCTCGGCTGGTTCGGCGGCGCAGGCATCGAGGGGACGGGCGAGTTCATGGAGTCCATGGGCTTCCGCCCCGGCAAGGCGAGCGCCATCGCGTCCGGGTCGGCCGAGCTGGGCGGCGGGGTCCTGCTCGCGCTCGGTCTCGGCACGCCCGCCGCCGGTGCCGCCGTGGCCGGGGGCATGGGCGGCGCCGTCTCCGTGCACCGACCCAACGGATTCTTCGCCGCGGCGGGCGGCTACGAGTACCCGGCCTACCTCGGCTACGTCGCCACCTGCATCGGCCTGACCGGGCCCGGCCGTTACTCCCTGGACCGGCTCATCGGCTACCGGCTCGACCGGCCCCGGCTGGTCCTGCTCTCCTTCGCGCTGAGCACCGCCGGCACCGCGGTGGTCGTCGCCCGCCGGGAGCGGGTCCTCTCGGCCCAGCGGCGCGAGGAGGCGGCGCCGGTCACTCCGGCTCCCTGACGGGGTCGCGGGCAGCGGTCTTCTGAGCGATTGCCAGGTCCACTACGCCCTTCGCCCGCGCGATCCGGCCGTGATCCTTCTTGATTGCCCCGGGCGTCGTTCCGGAGAGGACTCGGGATACGCGTCGGTAAGGCAGACTCGGTCCCATGACATCCACGACGCGGCCGAAGGCCACGGCCGTAGTCGTCGGTGGCGGGCCCAACGGGCTCGCCGCGGGCGCGCTGCTCGCCAAGGCGGGGCTCGACGTCACGCTGCTGGAGGCCGCCGACGAGGTAGGGGGCGGCACCCGCAGCTACGAGGCTCTGCTGCCCGGCCTGCTGCACGACCACTGCTCCGCCATCCACCCCATGGCCGTGAACTCACCGGCCCTGCGTGAACTTGAGCTGGAACGGCACGGACTGCGCTGGCTCCTGCCCGAGGTCGACTGCGTCCATCCCCTCGACGACGGCACGGCGGGCGTCCTGATGCGCTCCGTCGCGGAGACCGCCCGCCTCCTCGGCCCCGACGGCGATCGCTACCGGGCGCTGATCGAGCCCTCGGTACGGCACTGGGACACGCTCGCCGGCGAGGTGATGGGCCCGCTGCTGCGCGTCCCCTCCCACCCGCTGCTGCTCGCCCGCTTCGGCCTGCCGACCACCCTGCCCGCCGCCGCCCTCGCCCGTCTCTTCCGTACCCCGCAGACCCGCGCGCTCTGGGCCGGGATCGCCGCCCACGCCTTCCGCCCGCTGGGCCGCCCGCTCACCTCGGCCATCGGCCTCGGCATCTTGGTCTCCGGGCACGCCGCCGGCTGGGCCGTGGCCGAAGGGGGCTCGCAGTCCATCGCCCGCGCGCTGGAGAAGGCGCTGCGCGAGTACGGCGGGCGCGTCGAGACGAACGTCCGCATCACCGACCACCGCCAGATCCCGGCCGCCGACGTGACGCTCCTCGACCTCGACCCCGGCCAGGCCGCGGCCATCTACGGCGACCGGCTGCCCGCCCGGACGCGGTCCGCCTACCGGCGGTTCCGCCGGGGTCCAGGCGCCTTCAAGATCGACCTGGCGGTGGAGGGCGGAATTCCGTGGACCCACGAGAAAGCCCGGCGCGCCGGGACCGTCCACCTGGGTGGCACGCTCGCCGAGATCGCGCGGGCCGAACGGGACGTCGGGGCCGGGCGCATGCCCGAGCGGCCGTTCGTCCTGGTCGGCCAGCAGTACCTCGCCGACCCCGGACGCTCGGTGGGCGACGTGCACCCGGTCTGGGCCTACGCGCACGTCCCGTACGGCTACACCGGGGACGCCACGGAGGCGATCCTGCGGCAGATCGAACGGTTCGCCCCCGGCGCCCGCGACCGGATCGTGGGCCTGAGCGCCACCACCCCGGCCGGCTTCGCCGCCGCCAACGCCAACTTCGCGGGCGGCGACATCCTCACCGGCGCGAAGACGGCCCCTCAACTCATCCTGGGCCCCCGCCCCACCCTCGACCCCTACTCGACCGGCCTGCCCGGCGTCTACCTCTGCTCGGCGTCCACCCCACCGGGGCCGGGCGCCCACGGCATGTGCGGGGCGGGGGCGGCGGCTTCGGCGCTGCGGTACCTGCGGGACGCCACTCACCAACCGAACTGAGCGTCACCCGGAACCTCACCGCCGATGCGGGCGGCGAGCTTCCGGACACGTCCTCACCGGCTTGCGCCGGTGAGTTCTGCTGATCACCGTGCGAGGAGCTCCAGCGTGTCGATCACGCGGTTGGAGAAGCCCCACTCGTTGTCGTACCAGGCGACGACCTTGACGTGACGGCCGTCGACGCGGGTGAGGGCCGAGTCGAAGATGGAGGAGGCCGGGTTGCCGACGATGTCGGAGGAGACCAGGGGGTCCTCGGAGTACTCCAGGACACCGGCGAGCGGGCCCTCGGCGGCCGTGCGGTAGGCGGCGAGCACCTCCTCGCGGGTGACGTCGCGGGCGACCGTGGTGTTCAGCTCGACGATCGAGCCGACCGGCACCGGGACCCGGATCGAGTCGCCCGACAGCTTGCCGTCGAGGTTCGGCAGCACCAGGCCGATCGCCTTGGCCGCGCCCGTGGTCGTCGGCACGATGTTCACGCCGGCCGCGCGCGCCCGGCGGGGGTCGCGGTGCGGGCCGTCCTGGAGGTTCTGCTCCTGGGTGTAGGCGTGCACGGTCGTCATGAACCCGTGCTCGATGCCCGCCAGTTCGTCCAGCACGGCGGCCAGCGGGGCCAGCGCGTTGGTCGTGCAGGAGGCGTTCGACACGATGGTGTGCAGAGCCGGGTCGAAGGTGTCGCTGTTCACCCCGTACGCCAGCGTCACGTCGGCGCCGTCCGAGGGGGCGCTCACCAGCACCCGCTTCGCGCCCGCGTCGAGGTGGGCACGGGCGGCCTTCGCCGAGGTGAAGCGGCCGGTCGCCTCCAGCACGATGTCGACGTCCAGCTCGGCCCAGGGGAGCTGGGCCGGCTCGCGCTCGGCGAGGACCTTGATGCGGCGGCCGTCGACCACGAGGGTGTCGCCGTCCACCTCCACCGGGCGGCCGAGCCGCCCGGCCGTCGAGTCGAAGGCCAGCAGCCGGGCCAGCCCCGCGGGTTCGGTGAGGTCGTTCACCGCGACGACCTCGAGGTCGCTGTCGCGTTCGAGAAGAGCCCGCAGCACGTTGCGTCCGATGCGGCCGAATCCGTTGATGGCGATGCGCGTCATGAATGGTGTCCCTTCCGTTCGCCCTCAGGTTCCCGGACGGGGGCCGGACGCGGCAGTGGCAGGAGCGCCATGGTGCACAAGGATCGCGCCAGAGTTACTCGCCCCGCGCGAACGTCCGCCGGTAGTCGCTCGGCGTGGTCCCGAGCACGCGCTGGAAGTGCAGCCGGAGGTTGGTGCCGGTACCGAGCCCGACCTCGTCGGCGATCTGCTCCACGCTCCGCTCCGAACGCTCCAGCAACTCGCGCGCCAGGTCGACCCGCGCCCGCGTCACCCACTGCATCGGGGTGTACCCGGTGTCCTCCGCGAACCGCCGGGAGAACGTACGCGGCGACACGGCCGCGTGCCGGGCCAGCGACTGCAGGCTCAGCGGCTCACCGAGCCGGTGCAGCGCCCACTCCCGCGTCGCGGCGAACCGCTCGCCCAGCGGCTCCGGCACACTGCGCGGCACGTACTGCGCCTGACCTCCGCTGCGGTAGGGGGCCGCGACCAGCCGCCGGGCCGCGTGGTTGGAGGCGGCCACCCCCAGCTCGCCGCGCAGCATGTGCAGGCACAGGTCGATGCCGGAGGCCGCCCCGGCCGACGTGAGCACGTTGCCCTCGTCCACGAACAGCACGTTCTCGTCCACCCGGATCAGCGGGTACCGGGCCGCCAGGGCGCGCGCGTAGTGCCAGTGCGTGGTGGCCCGTCTGCCGTCCAGCAGACCCGTGGCCGCCAGCGCGAACGCCCCCGTCGAGATCGCCGCCAGCCGCGCACCCCGTGCGTACGCCGCGACCAGCGCCGCCACCACCGGCTCCGGCGGGTCCTCCCGGTCCGGGAACCGGTAGCCCGGCACGAACACCACGTCGGCCCACTCCAGCGCCTCCAGGCCGTGCGCCACGTGGTAGGACAGGCCGTCGCCGCCCGTCACCAGACCCGGCGCCGCCCCGCACACCCGCACCTCGTACGGCATGCTCGCGCGGGTCGTGAACACCTGCGCCGGGATACCCACGTCGAGCGGCTTGGCGCCCTCCAGGACGAGGACGGCGACACGGCGGAAACGGGAGGACGGCACGGGCAGCAGGGTACGCACAGGTCGGCGTGAATCCCTCGCGGGGCGCCGGACACCCCCCCGATATGCCGCTGTTTTCTCCCGTATACCAGGCGGGCCGGCAGTCGGAGGCGCTCGACTTGTTCCACCGCACCCGCGGACTCCTCGCGGACGAACCCGGCATCGACCCCGGCCGTGAACTCGCCGTCACCTACGGGCCGATCCTGCGCTGCCCGTCGACCCCGCGAAGACGCTCACCGGCTACTGGACGACCGAACTGCGCAACGGCGCCGACGACTTCTGACCCGTACCCCGTGAGGACGCCGCCTCGGGAGAGGAAGATCACCCGTGGGGGTGCGGTCTTGGCCAGGCAGGGCGCACGCGGTACCGTCGGGGCGATATCGACGACGGCGAAACGGAAGCCGGTGAGAAACCGGCACGGTCGCGCCACTGTGTGCGCGGTCCCTCGAGGGGCCGTGCGAGTCAGACCCGTGGCCGTCGTCCTGTGCACCACCGAGATGGGACGCGAACTCCCAGAGGAGGTACTGCCATGGCGCAGTCCGTCGCTCAGCCGACAGCCGGAAACCCCGCCGTTCCCGCCAAGCTGCCGCTGAAGGAGATAGCGCCCTGGGCGGTCTTCTTCGGTGTCCTCATGCTGGTCCTGCTGTACTTCGTCGGCGCCGAGCAGGGCGCCACCTCCGTGTTCAACGGCACGGACGTCCACGAGTGGGTGCACGACGCACGCCACCTGCTCGGCTTCCCCTGCCACTGACGCGAGGGACGCCGCACACCCATGAACTCCGCAACCGTGAGGAACCTCCTCGTGCGGGGCATGCTCGCTGGCCTCGGTGCCGGCGTGCTCGCCCTGATCGCCGCGTACTTCCTCGGCGAGCCCAACGTGGACAGCGCCATCAGTTTCGAGGGGCACCACTCCCACGAGCACGAGGTCGAAGTGGTCTCGCGCTCGCTCCAGTCCACCGCCGGACTCGCCACCGGCGTCCTCGTCTACGGGGTCGCCTTCGGCGGCATCGCCGCGCTCGCCTACTGCTTCGCGCTCGGCCGCGTCGGCCGCTTCGGCCCGCGCGCGACCGCGCTGCTGCTCTCCGGCACCGCGCTGCTCGCCGTGTACGTCGTGCCGTTCCTGAAGTACCCGGCCAACCCGCCCTCGGTCGGCGACCCGGACACCATCGGCAAGCGCACCACGCTGTACTTCCTGATGATGCTGCTCAGCGTGCTCCTGGCGGTCGGCGCCACCCTGCTGGGCAAACGGCTCGCCCCACGCCTGGGCAACTGGTACGCGACCCTGATCGCCGTAGCCGCCTTCGCCCTGCTGACCGGTCTGGCGTACGCCTTCCTGCCGGTCGTCAACGAGGTGCCGGAACACTTCCCGGCCACCCTGCTGTGGCGGTTCCGCCTCTCCGCTCTGGCCATCCAGACGGTGCTGTGGGCCGGATTCGGCCTGCTCTTCGGCGAGTTGGCCGAGCGCCTGCTGAACCCCCGTCCCGCGGTGGCACGCAGCACGGGCCAGGCGGTCGCCGCCTCCCACTGAGCCGGTGACATGACGACGAGAGGGGCCCCGGAGATCCTCCGGGGCCCCTCTCACCCGGACCACCCACGTGGCGTGGAATGCTCTTCGGCGACCGCTGAAGATCGGGAAGGCCGAAGACGTGTATGTACCGCCATCCGCACGAGCTCTCGACGACGACGAGCGTGAGCTCGTGGAGCTGGCACGCCGCACCATAGACGCGCATACCGACGCCGGGCCCGACGAGGACGGGGTCCACACGATGGGCGCCGCGGTCATGGCCGCCGACTACCGGATGTTCGCCGGCGTGAACCTCTACCACTTCACCGGCGGACCCTGCGCCGAACTCGTGGCTCTGGGAGCCGCCCGAGCCCAGAGCGCCCGCCAGATGCGCTGCATCGTCGCCGTGGGAAACCACGGGCGCGGGGTCGTCGGCCCCTGCGGGCGCGATCGGCAGGTCTTCGTGGACTACTACCCCGCCATGCGCGTCATCGTCCCCACACCCGAGGGGCCCAGGTCCGTTCTCGCCGCCGACCTCATGCCGCTGACTCAGCGATGGACCCCGGAAGGCATGAACGGTCTCGATCCCTCGCTCTACCAAGACCCCGAGACGGCCGGTCCCCCGATCATCCGGTTCCACCCCCGCTACCTTGCGGACGTCCGCTCCGGCGCCAAGACCAGGACCACCCGCTTCCGGGACCCGGCCCGGCTCGGGTCGGCACGGCTGGTGTTCGAGAGCGACCCCGAAGTCGTCCTGCCCGCAGAGGTGACCGGCATCAGGCACTGCCTGGTCAGCGACCTCACCGACCAGGACGCCCGGGCCGAGGGGCTGACGACCGCCACCGAACTCCGGGAAGCCCTCAAGGGCCACTACCCGGACCTGGCGGCAACCGACGAAGTCGACGTGATCACCTTTCAGATCAACGACGGGACAGGCACCGCCTGAACCGCGGACGCACAAGACTGGGCCGAGGCCGGCTCATTTCGAGTCTCAGCCCCAGCTACTCACCCCCGAGCGCACGCCCCAGCCGCAGGTTCCAGCGTCCGGCCCGCCCGGACAGTTCCGTCGCGGTGAGTGGTGCCACGTCCAGTCGCCAGAAGGCGCCGGCGGGCAGGCCCAAGGCGTCTATGACGGCCGCCCGCACCACCTCGGGCTCCACGAGGGCGACCGTACGGCCCTCGGGCACCGACTCCAGCCAGCGCCCCACCCGTGTGCACACCTGGCGCACCGACTCGCCGCCCGGTGCCGCATACTCCGGGTCGGCCAGCCACCGGGCCAGGGCCTCCGCCTCCGCCGCGCCGACCTCGG
>NZ_WWKH01000961.1:0-6566 GCF_009865595.1 Streptomyces sp. SID1328
ACCGGGCGGGGGCACCCTGCCCACCGACCGGCCGCGCCCGCCGCGCCCCTCAGACGCGGGCGGCCGGGTGAGGCGGGACCCGGTCGCCGCCGACGCGGTGGAGAAGACGGCCCGCGTGCACAACACCACGCCGTTCGTGGTGCTGCTCGCCG
Organism: Streptomyces sp. SID1328; assembly: GCF_009865595.1. Classification (NCBI taxonomy): domain Bacteria; kingdom Bacillati; phylum Actinomycetota; class Actinomycetes; order Kitasatosporales; family Streptomycetaceae; genus Streptomyces; species Streptomyces sp. SID1328. The sequence goes on from NZ_WWKH01000961.1 coordinate 153, forward strand.
CCTACGCCACCGCCCTGGCGCGCATCGGCGGACTGACCGACCTGGTGATCGGCACCCCTGTGCACGGTCGTACGCACCACGAACTCGCGGACGTCGTCGGCATGTTCGTACAGACCATGCCGCAGCGGGTCCGGCTGGAGGAGGACACCACGCTGGGCGCGCTGGTGGCGGAGCTGCGGGAGAGCCACCAGAGCGCGCTGGACCGGGGCGCCGTCGCCTACGACCGGCTGGTGCGCGAGCTGGGCGTGGGCCGGCCCGGACTGCGCGACCCGCTGGTCGACGCGTTCTTCGGCCTGCAGAACCTCGACTCCTACGAGTTCGCCGAGGCCGGGCTCACCGCCTCGCTGGACTTCCTGCATCCCGGCACCACCCGGTTCGACCTCAACCTCCAGGTCCACGTCCGCCCCGACCGCCTGGTCTGCGACCTGGAGCACTCCACCGAGCTGTACGAACGGGCCTCCGCCGACCACCTGCTGGACTCCGTCCTGCTGGCACTGGACGAGATCGCCATCGCCCCCGAGGGGCCGGTGCTGCGGCGCCGCACGGCGCGGATCTACGCCAGTGACGCCGACTTCGACTTTGGAGCAGCACGATGACCACGTTGCGCGGCAGCCAGGCCCTGAACGAGTACCCGGAGCAGACCCGGTACTGGCGGCGCTGGGCCACCGCGCTGGAGGCGGCCACCCTGCTCCACCACGACTTCCTCGCGGGCACCGGCGAGGAGCCGTCCACCGGGGTGTGGGAGCAGGACCTCGACGCGGAGGCCGTGGCCCGCGCGAGCGCCCTCACCGGCGAAGAACCCACGCTGACGACGGTGTTCACCACCGCCGTCGCGGCCGCGGTCGCCGCCACCGAGACCGACAGTGCCCGCGTCTGCGTCCGCACCCACGCGGGGGACCGCGAGTTCCCCGTGCTCGTCGACGTCGGCACCGACGCCCGCGCCCTGCTCACCGAGGTCCGCCGCGCCTACCGCGAGGGCGCCGCCCACCTCGATGTGCCGCCCGCCCAGGTGCTGGCCGCCGAGGGCGTCGCCCCCACCGACCTCGCCGTACTGCCGTACCAGGCGTCCACGCTTCCCGACGGGATCATCGCGGCGTTCGCGGTGCGCGACGGCAGGCTGCGGCTCACCTACCGCGTCGACCTCCTGCTGCCCGGCACCGCACGGCGCCTGGCCGGGCGGTTCGCGCGGGCCCATGCCCGGATCGCCGCCCTCGGCCTGGTGCACGGCACACCGGAGGCGGCCGAGACGGAGCCGGAAGAGCGGGCCAACCGCACCGCCCACGCCTACGAAGCGGGCACGCTGCTCCACGAGTTCGTCGAGCACACCGCCGCCCGGTACCCCGGCCGCCCCGCGGTGCTCGACGGAGACGGGCTGACCTACGCCGAGTTCAACACCCGCGCCAACCAGCTCGCCCGTCGCCTGCGCGAACTGGGCGCCGGCCCCGGTGAGATCGTCGCCGTCGCCCTGCCGCGCGGTCCCGAAGCGCTGGTCGCCTTCCACGCCGTGCTCAAGGCGGGCGCCGCCTACCTGCCCGTCGACCCGGCCCTGCCCGAGGCGCGCCGCCGCCACATGGTCACCCACAGCGGCGCCGGCATCGCGGTCGGCCCCGACTGCCCCGGCGCCCTCCATCTCGTGGACCCCGCCGACCCGGCCCTCACCGGGCTCGACGGCACCGACCTGCCTCCGCTCGCCACCGAGCGCGATCTCGCCTACGTCATCTATACCTCCGGCTCCACCGGCCGCCCCAAGGGTGTGATGGTGGAACACCGGGCGATCGTGAACCGGCTGCGCTGGATGCAGCGGCAGTATCCGCTCACCCCCGCCGACGTCGTCCTGCACAAGACGCCCACCGCCTTCGACGTCTCCCTGTGGGAGATCTTCTGGTGGGCGCTGGCGGGCTGCGCGGTCAGCACCCTGCCCTCCGGTGACGAACGGGACCCCGCCGCCCTCGTCGCCCGCATGAGCGAACACGCGGTGACCACCGTGCACTTCGTCCCGTCCATGCTCCAGGCGTTCCTCGCCCACTGCGCCGACGGCACCGCGCCCACCGGGCTCGGCCGGATCTTCGCCAGTGGCGAGGCGCTGCCCGCCGAGGCGATACCCGCCCTCGCCCGCGCCTTCCGCGGCCCCGGCGCCCCGGCGCTGATCAACCTGTACGGGCCGACGGAGGCCGCCGTCGACGTCACCCACCACGACTGCACCGGCCATGACCCCCGCCGCCCGGTCCCGCTCGGCACCCCCATCGACAACATTCGGCTGCGCGTCCTCACCCGCGACGGCCGCCCCGCCCCGGTCGGCGTACCGGGCGAGCTGTACCTGAGCGGAGTCGGGCTCGCCCGCGGCTACCTGGGCGCCCCCGGCCTCACCGCCGAGCGCTTCCTGCCCGACCCGACCGCGCCCGGCGAGCGCTGCTACCGCACGGGAGACGCGGCCCGCTGGCGGGAGGACGGCACCGTCGAGTACCTGGGCCGGCTCGACGATCAGGTGAAGGTGCGAGGTCACCGGATCGAGCCCGGCGAGACGGAGCACGCCCTCGCCGCGCTGCCCGGCGTCACCGAGTGCGCGGTGGCCCTGCGCGAGGGCGCCCTGTGCGCGTACGTGGTGGGGGAGCGGCCGGACACGGACGCGCTGCGCGCCGGGCTGGCCCGACAACTGCCCGCCTACATGGTCCCGTCCCGGTTCGTGCCCGTCGAGGCGATCCCGCGCACCCCCAACGGCAAGCGGGATCTGAAGGCTCTCGCCGCGCTCCCGGTCGCTTCCGGCCCCGGGTGGGTGGCCCCTCGTACTGCGCTCGAGGAGGAGCTGGCCGGGATCCTCGGCGCGGCACTCGGCCGGGACGGCCTCGGTGTCACGGACAACTTCTTCGAACTCGGCGGCGACTCCATCAAGTTCATCGGCGTGCTGGCCGCCGCCCGCCGCGCCGGACTCGACTTCACCTTCCAGGAACTGTTCGCCCACCCCACCGTTGCCCGGCTCGCCCCCCTGGTCCGCCGGGCCGAACCCGTCGTGCCCGAGGTCCCGGCCCCCTTCGCCGCCCTGCCGCCCGCCGACCGGGACGCGCTGCCCCCCGACGCCGAGGCCGCCTACCCCCTCTCCAGCCTTCAGGCCGGACTGCTCTACGAGATCGCCACCCGCGACGCCGCCGTCTACCACGACGTCTCCGGCTACCGCTACGACGCCCCACTGGACCCCGGCCTCTTCCGGCGGGCGGCCGCCGAGGCGGCCCGCCGCCACCCGATGCTGCGGACCTCCTTCCACACCACCGGGTACCGCCGCCCGACCCAGGTCGTCCACCGCGACGCCCCCGACTGGTGCGCCGTCGTCGACCTCACCGGCCAGGACCCCGACGCGCAGCGCGCCTACCTCGAGCGGGCCACCGCCGAGGAACTCGCCACCGGCTTCCCCGAGGGCACCGTCGGCCCCGTACGGATGCGGCTCTGCCTGCTCGGCGGCGACCGGCACCACCTGCTGCTCAGCTACCACGCGGCCGCCCTGGACGGCTGGAGCGTCAACCGGCTGCTGTACGACCTCTTCGACCTCTGCTTCGACACCACCGCCGAGGAGGGCCGGCCCGGCGCCGGATACGAGGAGTTCATTGCCCTGGAGCAGCGGTCCGTCGCCTCCGAGGAGGACCGCGAGTTCTGGCTCGGCCGGCTCGACGGGGCCGACGCCACCGCGCTGCCCCGCACCCCGGGTGCCGACCTCGACGCCGCCGAGACCGTCCGCACCCTCGACGTCCCGCTCGACGCCGGCCTCGGCGCCGCGCTGCTCGCCACCGCCGCTCGGCTCGGCGTGCCCGTCAAGTCCGTGCTCCTCGCCGCGCACGCCGCCGTGCTGTCCTTCGCCGCCGGGCGCGACGACATCACCACCGGCTACGAGCACAGCGGACGCCCCGAGCGGCAGGACGCCGAACGCACCCTGGGCCTCTTCCTCAACACCCTCCCCTTCCGCGTCCGCACCGACGCCCCGACCTGGGCCGACCTGGTCCGGCGGGTCTACGACGAGGAGGGCGCGCTGCTGCCGCACCGCCGCCACCCCATGGGCGAGATGACCCGGCAGGTGCGCCGCCCGCTGTTCGAGGCCGTCTTCAACTTCACCCACTTCCACGTCCTCGGAGCCCTCGCCCGCCGCCATGGTGCCCGGCTGCACCGGGTCTCCGTGCACAGCCAGACCGAGTTCCCGCTGCGCGCCGAGTTCTCCCGCGACGCCCTCGACGACACCGTCGGGCTCCAGCTCCACTACGACGGCTCCGTCTTCGACCGGGCCGGGGTGGAACGGTTCGGCGGCTACTACCTGCGCGCCCTGCGCGCCCTGGCCACCGACCCCGACGCCCCGCCCTTCGCCCGCACCCTCATGAGCGAGGAGGAGCTGGCCTGGCTCGCCCGGCACCGGAGCGGTCCGGCGCGGGAGGTGCCCGGCACCACCCTGCTCGACCGGTTCGCCGGCACCACGGCCCGCCACCCCGGGCGCACCGCCGTCAGTCAGGGCCCCGACACCCTCACCTACGCCGAACTCGACCGCGCCTCGAACCGGTTGGCACAGGCCCTCGCCGCGCGCGGCGCCGGACCCGGTGACGTGGTCGCGGTGCGCATGAAGCGCGGGCTGCCCTGGGCGGTGACCCTGCTCGGTGTGCTGAAGGCGGGTGCCGTCTACCTCCCGCAGGAACCCGGCGATCCCGCCGAACGCCTCCGGTACGCCGCGACCCGCAGCGGCTGCCGCCTTGTCGTCACCGAGGCCGAGTACACCGCCCTGCTCGCCGCGCCCGAGGCCGACGACACCCCGCCCGCCCACCGGCCCGGCCCCGACGACCCGGCCTACGTCATCTTCACCTCCGGCTCCACCGGCGAACCCAAGGGTGCCGTCGTCGAGCACCGGGGGATGCTCAACCACCTCCAGGCCAAGGTGGACGACCTCGCGCTGAGCGGCGACGACGTGGTCTCCCAGGTGGCCTCCCAGTGCTTCGACATCTCCGTCTGGCAGCTCGTCGCCCCCTGGCTCACCGGCGGCCGCAGTGTCATCCACGACCGGGTGACCGACCCCGCCGACTTCCTGGACACGGTGATCGCCGAGGGCGTGAGCGTGCTGGAGGTCGTACCCTCCCTGCTGGACGCCCTGCTGGACACCCTGCAGGCCTCGCCGCGCGAGCTGCCGCGGCTGCGCTGGCTGATGGTGACCGGCGAGGCGTTCGCCCCCGCCCTCGCCCGCCGCTGGTTCGCCGTGTACCCGGCGATCCCGGTGGTCAACGCCTACGGGCCCACCGAGGCGTCCGACGACATCACCCACCACATCCTGCGCGGCCCGGTGGACACCGAACGCGTCCCCGTCGGCAGCCCGATCATCAACACGACGCTCCACGTCCTCGCCGAGAACGGCACCCCGGTCCCGCCCGGAACTCTCGGCGAGATCCTGGTGACCGGCCCCTGCGTCGGCGCCGGATACGTCAACGACCCCGAGCGCACCGCGGCCGCCTTCCCCGCCAACACCCTCGATACCACCTCCGCCCGCGCCTACCGCACGGGCGACCTCGGCCGCTGGCTGCCCGACGGCACCCTCGACTGCGTCGGCCGCCGCGACCAGCAGGTCAAGCTGCGCGGCCACCGCGTCGAACTCCCCGAGATCGAACAGACCCTGACCCGGATCGCGGGCGTCGACCAGGCCTTCGCCGAGGTGCGCCGGCACGGCGGACGCATGCTGCTGGCCGTCTGGTACACCGGCGACGCCGAGCCAGGCCCCGGGCGGCTACGCGAGGAGGCAGCCCGGCTGCTGCCCGCCTACATGCTGCCCGACGTGATCGCCCGGCTCGACGAGGTGCCGCTCAACCGCAACGGCAAGGCGGACCGCAACGCCCTGGCCGCCCGTCCGCTGCCCGCCCTCACCACCCGTACCCCCGAGCCGCCCGCCGACGACACCGAACGCGCGATCGTCCGGCTCTTCGCGGAGGCACTGGGCGTGCCCGAGGAGTCCATCGGCGCCGACGACGACTTCTTCGACCTGGGCGGCCACTCCCTCGCCGCGATGGCCGTGGCGGCCCGCTCCGACGGCCTGGTCACCGTGCGCGGCCTGCTGCAGGGGCGTACGAGCCGTGCCCTGGCCCGAGGAGCGTCCGGCACCGGCGGGCTGCTGGTGGAGCTGGCCGCCGCGGCCCGGGACCCGGAGCTGACCGTGGTCTGCTTCCCGTACGCGGGCGGTTCCCCGGTGAGCTACCTGCCGCTGGTCAAGGCGCTGGAGGACACCGGACCCGTCCGGTTCCGCACGCTGGACCTGCGAGCGGACGACGTCCCCGACACCGGCACCCTGCTGCGTGACCTCACGGCCGAACTGAGCGACGTCAGCGGTCCGTTGGTCCTGCTCGGGCACTGCGCCGGGGCCGGACCCGCGCTCGCGCTCGCGCGGGCGCTGCCCGACCGGCCACC
>NZ_WWKH01000962.1:0-6578 GCF_009865595.1 Streptomyces sp. SID1328
TCACCGAGGAGCAGCTCGACGCGCTGCCCCCGCAGGCCCTCTCCGGCGCCCACGACAACGCGGGCGACCGGACGAGCGTGCTGCCGCGCGCCATGACGGTCCGGCCGCTCCCGGTCGACGGGGACGGCGAGGACGGCCGTGACGTCACGAGCGTGCTGCACACGACCGACATCGAGCCCCCGCCCGCCCGGCGCGGTACCGGACGGTCCCGGCGGCCCCGGCGCGGGCTGCTGACCCTGCTGGCGGCCGTGCTGGTGGTCCTCGGCGTGGGCGGCGGGGTCTGGTACATCAACTCGGGCCAGTTCACCAAGGTGCCGCCGGTGCTGTCGCGCACCCAGGACCAGGCCGAGCAGCGGCTCAAGGCGGCCGGACTCGAGGTGGGCGGTGTGCAGCGCGCCTACAGCGACACGGTGGACCGGGGCACGGTCATCAGCACCGACCCCTCGGCCGGCTCCCGCGTCCGGGGCCACGCCTCGGTGAGGCTCACGGTCTCGCTGGGCCCGCGTACCGTCGCGGTGCCCCGGGTGGCGGGGCAGCCGCTGGAGCGGGCGCGGGAGCGGCTGAAGGCGGCCGGTCTGGAGCCGGGCATGGTCACCCGCGAGTTCAGCGACGAGGCCGAGCGGGGCTCGGTGATCCGTACGACGCCGGAGGCGGGCACCGAGCGGCACGCCGGTTCGGCGATCGCGCTGGTCGTCAGCAAGGGCGCCCCCGTCGACATCCCGGACGTCAGCGGCGAGGACGCGGAAAGCGCGCGTCAGGACCTGACCGACGCCGGTCTCAAGGTGAAGATCGCCGCCGAGCGCGTCAACTCCGACTACGACAAGGGCCAGGTCGTCTCCCAGTCGCCGGAGCCGGGCACCTGGGGTGCCGAGGGCGACACGGTGACGCTGACGCTGTCCAAGGGCCCCGAGATGGTGAAGGTGCCGGACGTCGTCGGGTCGAACGTGGACGACGCCCACCAGAAGCTGGAGGCTGCCGGGTTCGAGGTGCGCGAGGACCGCGGGCTGCTGGGGCTGTTCGGCGACACCGTGAAGAAGCAGTCGGTGGCGGGCGGCGACAGGGCCCCCAAGGGCTCGGAGGTCACGATCACCATCCGGTGACCGGTCTCACCGCGGCCGCCGGTCCGGGCGCGCGGGACGGCGTGACACCCTGAACGGGTGACACTCCAGCCGTCCCCCGCAGCTCCCCTCACCGTCCCCCGTGCCCTCCGCAACCCCGTCGGCGCCCATGTGCCGGTGGCCGGCGGGCTGCACTCGACGGGACTTCCGTACGCCCGTGAGCTGCAGGCGGAGACCGTGCAGGTCTTCGTGGCCAACCCGCGCGGCTGGGCCACCCCGGCCGGTAACCCGGCCCAGGACGAGGCCTTCCGGGCGGCCTGCGCGGCGGAGTCGATACCGGCGTACGTGCACGCGCCTTACCTCATCAACTTCGGTTCGCACACCGAGGCGACGGTGGATCGGTCGGTGGAGTCGCTGCGGCACTCCCTGCGGCGCGGGCGGGACATCGGGGCGCTCGGCGTGGTGGTGCACACCGGCAGCGCGACCGGCGGGCGCCCGCGCGAGGTGGCCCTGAAGCAGGTGCGCGAGCATCTGCTGCCGCTGCTGGACGAGCTGACCCACGACGACGACCCGTTCCTGCTGCTGGAGTCGACGGCCGGGCAGGGTTCCTCGCTGTGCTCGCGGACCTGGGACTTCGGACCGTACTTCGAGGCGCTGGACGCCCACCCCAAGCTCGGCGTCTGCCTCGACACCTGCCACATCTACGCCGCCGGGCACGACCTGACCGGCCCGGACGGGATGCGGCAGACCCTCGATCTGCTGGTGGAGACCGTGGGCGAGGGACGGCTGAAGCTGATCCACGCCAACGACTCGAAGGATGTGGCCGGCGCACACAAGGACCGCCACGAGAACATTGGCTCCGGACACATCGGCGAGGAGCCGTTCCGCGCCCTGATGGCTCATCCGGCCACGGCGGGCGTCCCGCTGGTCATCGAGACCCCCGGCGGCAAGGAGGGCCACGCGGCGGACGTGGCCCGGCTGAAGCGCCTCAGGGACGACTAGGGCTACAGCTCCGGACCGTCGCCCGGCTCCTCCTGGTAGGAGTAGCGCTGTTCCTTCCAAGGGTCGCCCACGTTGTGGTACCCGCGCTGCTCCCAGAAGCCCCGGCGGTCGGCGGTCATGTACTCCACGCCCCGGACCCACTTGGGGCCCTTCCAGGCATAGAGGTGCGGGACGACCAGGCGGGCCGGGAAGCCGTGTTCGGCGGTGAGGAGCTCACCGTCCTTGTGGATGGCGAAGATGGTGCGCTCGTCGGCGAAGTCGGCCAGCCGGAGGTTGGCGCTGAAGCCGTACTCGGCCCACACCATCACATGGGTGACCTCGGGCGCGGGCGGGACCAGGTCGAGGATCGCGCGGGCGGGCACCCCGCCCCACTCCGCGCCGAGCATGCTGAACTTCGTCACGCAGTGCAGGTCGGCCACGACGGTGGCGTACGGCAGGGCGGTGAACTCCTCGTGGGTCCAGGACCGCTTCTCGCCGTCGGCGGTGGCGCCGAAGACCCGGAAGTCCCAGCGCTCGGGACGGAACTTGGGCACGGGCCCGTAGTGCGTGACCGGCCAGCCGCGCTGGAGCCGCTGCCCCGGCGGAAGATCTGCCGCTGCCCCCGTTCCAGACGCGCGTTCCACCGGATGACCCATGTCTCCATCCTGACAGACCCGGCGGGGTGCATCCGACCAGCACAGGGACATTTCAGGCATTACCCACTAAGTGTGCGCTTACTGGACGGCCCGGGGCCCCGGTGGGATCATGCGGCAGGATCTGCCAGGAATGTCCGGAAGGAGCCCACCCCGATGTCAGGCGACCCCGAGGTCATCGAGCTGCTCAACGAACAGCTCACCGCCGAGCTGACCGCGATCAACCAGTACTTCCTGCACGCCAAGCTCCAGGACCACAAGGGGTGGACGAAGCTCGCCCGGTACACCAGGGCGGAGTCCTTCGACGAGATGCGGCACGCGGAGTCCCTGACCGACCGCATCCTGATGCTGGACGGCCTGCCCAACTACCAGCGGCTCTTCCATGTCTCGGTCGGCCAGACGGTGACCGAGATGTTCCGGGCGGACCGGCAGATCGAGGTCGAGGCCATCGACCGGCTGCGCCGGGGCGTGGAGATCATGCGGGCCAAGGGTGACATCACCTCGGCCAACGTCTTCGAGGCGATCCTCGCCGACGAGGAGCTGCACATCGACTACCTGGAGACCCAGCTCGACCTGATCGAGAAGCTGGGCGAGTCGCTCTACCTGTCCACGGTGATCGAGCAGGTCCAGCCGGACACCGAGGGCTGAGCCGAACCCTCAGGCGGCGTCACCGAGGCGGCGTACGGGTGCCTCGGCGGCGGTGACGAGCACCGGCGGACGCTCGGCGATCTGCTCGCGGCGCGGGCAGGCGCCCCGGCCCAGGAGGGCCTGGATGCGGCGGACACAGCCACCGCAGTCGGTGCCGGCCTTGCAGGCGGAGGCGATCTGGCGCGGGGTGCAGGCGCCGTCCGCGGCGTGCTGCTTGACCTGCTGCTCGGTGACGCCGAAGCAACTGCAGACGAACACCAGGTTCACCTCCCGACGGGACCGCCGATTACTGCCCTCGCCGGATCTCGGTGAGGCAAACCTAACCTAACCCAGGGGCCGGGGACCGGGGAAGCGCGAGGGCGCGGATCTCGTGTGATCCGCGCCCCACTTCACGCTTCGTGCCGCTTGACGCTCACTGGTCCCGGTACATCTCCGCGACCAGGAAGGCGAGGTCCAGCGACTGGCTGCGGTTGAGCCGGGGGTCGCAGGCCGTCTCGTAGCGCTGGTGCAGGTCGTCGACGAAGATCTCGTCGCCGCCGCCCACGCACTCGGTGACGTCGTCGCCGGTCAGCTCCACATGGATGCCGCCGGGGTGGGTGCCCAGGCCCTTGTGGACTTCGAAGAAGCCCTTGACCTCGTCCAGCACGTCGTCGAAACGGCGGGTCTTGTGCCCGGAGGCCGCCTCGAAGGTGTTGCCGTGCATCGGGTCGGTCACCCAGGCCACCGTGGCACCGGACGCCGTGACCTTCTCCACCAGCTCGGGCAGCCGGTCGCGGATCTTGTCGGCGCCCATGCGGACGATGAACGTCAGCCGGCCCGGCTCCCGGTCGGGGTCGAGACGGTCGATGTAGCGCAGCGCGTCCTCGGCCGTGGTGGTCGGGCCGAGCTTGATGCCGATCGGGTTGCGGATCTTGGACGCGAACTCGATGTGCGCGCCGTCCATCTGCCGGGTGCGCTCACCGATCCACACCATGTGCCCGGAGACGTCGTACAGCTTGCCGGTGCGGGAGTCCACGCGGGTCAGCGCCGACTCGTAGTCCAGCAGCAGCGCCTCGTGCGAGGAGTAGAACTCGACGGTCTTGAACTCCTCCGGCTCCGCGCCGCAGGCCCGCATGAAGTTCAGCGCCTGGTCGATCTCGCGGGCGAGCTGCTCGTAACGCTGGCCGGAGGGCGAGGACTTCACGAAGTCCTGGTTCCAGGCGTGCACCTGGCGCAGGTCGGCGTAGCCACCCGTGGTGAAGGCGCGGACCAGGTTCAGCGTGGAGGCGGAGGCGTGGTACATCCGCTTCAGCCGCTCGGGGTCCGGGTAGCGGCTCTTCTCGGTGAAGTCGAAGCCGTTGACGGAGTCGCCCCGGTACACCGGCAGGGTCACGCCGTCACGGGTCTCGGTGGGCTTGGAGCGCGGCTTGGAGTACTGGCCCGCGATCCGGCCGACCTTGACCACCGGGACGGACGCGGCGTACGTCAGCACGGCGCCCATCTGGAGGATGGTCTTGACCTTGGCCCGGATGTGCTCGGCGCCCACCGCGTCGAAGGACTCGGCGCAGTCGCCGCCCTGGAGCAGGAACGCCTCGCCCTTGGCGACGGCCGCCAGGCGGGCGCGCAACTGGTCGCACTCGCCCGCGAAGACGAGGGGCGGATAGGTCGACAGCTCCGCGATCACTTCGCGCAGAGCCTCGGTATCCGGGTATTCGGGCTGCTGCGCCGCGGGCAGGTCTCGCCAGGTCGCCTCGGCGGCCACGGCTCGGGAATCAGCGTTCACGGTCACCCTCCCCACACTACGGGGTCACGACCGGTGCTCCCGGCCCCGCTCGAAAGGTGAGACGGAGTGACTGGTCCGTGGACGCCCTTCCCCGCGCCGGGCGGAGCCGATGCGGTAGGATCGGCGCCATGTTCGCGCAGCAGATCCAGAACTGGTGGTGGACCGCTTTTCCGGCGGCCCACTGATTCGCGCGCACTACCGAGACTTACGCGAAGGCCGCCCGAGGGGCGGCCTTCGGCGTTTCCCGGGGTCCGTTCCACGAACGGCGTCCGTCGTCCCGCTTTCCGGACCGCCCGACGCACGCAAGAGGACCCCATGAACCAGCCCGACCTGGCCCGTCTCGCCGACGGCGACCGACCCTTCGCCCTGCTGCACCGCCGCACCCCCGGCCGCGACACCTCCTCGGTGGAGGTGCTGCTCGGCCCGGTCACCGCCCACCAGGCGCTGGCCGAGCTGCCCGACGAGGGCCTCGCGCTGATCCCGTTCCGGCAGATCCGCGAGCGCGGCTTCGACGTCCGCGACGACGGCACCCCGCTGCTGGTGCTCCACCCCGAGGAGTCGTACGAGGTCCCGCTCGCCACCGCGCTGGAGACCCTGCCCGCCCATCCGGTGCGGGTCGAGGACGGCGGGTTCGACGTGCCGGACGAGGAGTACGGGGAGATCGTCGGCCGGGTGCTGCGCGAGGAGATCGGGCGCGGTGAGGGCGCCAACTTCGTGATCCGGCGGACCTACCGGGGCGAGATCCCCGGTTTCTCGCGCACCGACGCGCTCGCGCTGTTCCGGCGGCTGCTGGCGGGCGAGCGCGGCGCGTACTGGACGTTCGTGGTGCACACCGGAAATCAGCAAGGGCCCGCAGGGCCTTCCGGGCGGACGCTGGTCGGGGCGAGTCCCGAGGTCCATGTGCGGATGTCCGGCGGCACGGTGGTGATGAACCCGATCAGCGGGACGTACCGCTATCCCGCCGAGGGCCCGGCCCCGGAGCACCTGCTGGAGTTCCTCGGCGACGCCAAGGAGACCGAGGAGCTGTCGATGGTGGTCGACGAGGAGCTGAAGATGATGTGCACCGTCGGCGACCGGGGCGGGGTGGTGATCGGGCCCCGGCTCAAGGAGATGGCCCACCTCGCGCACACCGAGTACGAGCTGCGCGGCAAGACTTCGCTGGACGTCCGGGACGTGCTGCGCGAGACCATGTTCGCCGCGACCGTCACCGGCTCGCCGGTGCAGAACGCCTGCCGGGTCATCGAGCGGTACGAACCCACCGGGCGCGGCTACTACGCGGGCGCGCTGGCCCTGCTCGGCCGGGACGCCGGGGGCGCCCGCACCCTGGACTCCCCCATCCTGATCCGTACCGCCGACATCGCCGCCGACGGCCGGCTGAGCGTGCCGGTCGGCGCGACCCTGGTGCGCGGCTCGGACCCGGCCGGCGAGGTGGCCGAGACCCACGCGAAGGCGGCGGGCGTGCTGGCCGCGCTCGGG
>NZ_WWKH01000963.1:0-3816 GCF_009865595.1 Streptomyces sp. SID1328
GACGCCGCCCCGGTCCAGGTCGGCCCCGGCCAGGCCGCGCGCATCATGACCGGCGCCCCGCTGCCGCCCGGCGCCGAGGCCGTCGTCCCCGTCGAGTGGACGGACGCCGGGCTCGGCGGCGGCCCGGCGAGCGGGATGCGCGCCCGCGCCCAGGCACCCGAGGGTGCCGAGGGCCAGGTCCGGATCTTCCGGCCCGCCGGGACGGGGGCCCATGTCCGGCCCAGCGGCAGCGACGTACGCGCCGGTGACCGGGCGCTCGCCGCGGGCACGGTCCTCGGGCCGTCCCAGATCGCGCTGCTCGCCGCGATCGGCCGGGGCACGGTCCGGGTGCGGCCGCGCCCGCGGGTCGTGGTGATGTCCACCGGCAGTGAACTCGTCCAGCCGGGCGAGCCGTTGGAGCACGGCCAGATCTTCGACTCCAACAGCTTCGCCCTCGCCGCCGCCGCCCGGGACGCGGGCGCCATCGCCTACCGGGTCGGCGCGGTCGCGGACGACGCGGACGTGCTGCGCTCCACCATCGAGGACCAGTTGGTCCGCGCCGACCTGCTGGTCACCACCGGCGGGGTCAGCGTCGGCGCGTACGACGTGGTCAAGGAGGCGCTCACCGAGGTCGGCGAGGAGGAGGGCGGCGGGGTCGACTTCCGCAAGCTCGCCATGCAGCCCGGCAAGCCCCAGGGCTTCGGCGCGGTGGGCCCCGACCACACCCCGCTGCTGGCCCTGCCCGGCAACCCGGTGTCGTCGTACGTCTCCTTCGAGCTGTTCGTACGCCCTGTCATCCGCGCCCTGATGGGCCTTCCCGAGGTCCACCGGCCGCGCACGCGGGCCACCCTCACGGTGGACGGGCCGCTGCGCTCGCCCGAGGGCCGCCGCCAGTTCCTGCGCGGCAACTACGCGGACGGCGAGGTCACCCCCGTGGGTGGCAGCGGCTCCCATCTGATCGCCGCGCTGGCCCACGCCAACGCGCTGATCGTGCTGCCCGAGGACGTGACGGAGGCCGAGCCCGGCACCGAGGTCGAGGTCGTCCTGCTCGGCTGACCTTCCCCCGCCCCCGCGCGGGGCCGTGAGTGGGTCCCGGCCCGGTGCCCGAGCCGACTTGGCGGTACCGTGGCGCGCACAGGAGGCCCGCGCATCGCCCGCGCCGGCGGGCCGCGAAGGGGAAGCACCGCACACCATGAGTACGCACGACCGACTGACGCACATCGACGAGGCGGGCGCGGCCCGCATGGTCGACGTATCCGGGAAGGAAGTGACCGCGCGCACCGCCCGTGCCAGTGGCCGGGTGCTCGTGTCCCCGCGCGTGGTCGAGCTGCTGCGCGGTGAGGGAGTGCCCAAGGGCGACGCCCTGGCCACCGCCCGGATCGCGGGCATCATGGGCGCCAAGCGCACCCCGGACCTGATCCCGCTCTGCCACCCGCTGTCGGTCTCCGGTGTGACGCTGGACCTCGCCGTCACGGACGAGGGCGTGGAGATCCTGGCCACCGTGAAGACCACCGACCGCACCGGCGTGGAGATGGAGGCGCTCACCGCCGTCTCGGTCGCCGCGCTCACCGTGGTCGACATGGTGAAGGCGGTCGACAAGGGCGCCGTCATCACCGACATGCGGGTGGAGGAGAAGACGGGCGGCAAGTCCGGCCACTGGAGCCGGGCATGACCGGCACCCCGTACCGCGCGCTGGTCGTCACCGCGTCCAACCGCGCCTCCGCCGGGGTCTACGCCGACAAGGGCGGCCCGGCCGTGGCCGAGGGTCTCACCCGCCTCGGCTTCACCGTGGACGGCCCGCAGGTGGTCCCGGACGGCGACCCCGTCGAGGCCGCCCTGCGCGCGGCCGTGGCGGCCGGGTACGACGCGGTCGTCACCACCGGCGGCACCGGCATCTCGCCCACCGACCGCACCCCCGAGGCCACCCGCGCGGTCCTCGACCACGAGGTACCGGGCATCGCCGAGGCGATCCGGGCGTACGGGCGCGAGAAGGTCCCCACCGCCGCGCTCTCGCGGGGCCTGGCCGGGGTCGCGGGCGGCACCCTGATCGTGAACCTGCCCGGTTCGAGCGGCGGGGTCCGCGACGGACTCGCCGTGCTGGAGCCGCTGCTGACGCACGCCGTCGACCAGATCCGCGGCGGCGACCACCCCCGGCCCGACGCACCGGGCCACGCGGGCGCCGGGGGTGCGAGCTGACCGGCAGATCCTGGCCCGTGGTGCTGGTGGACGGCGATGTCGTCCTGCGGCCGATAAGGGTGCGAGACCAGCGTGCCTGGCGTGAGGTCAACCGGCGCAACCGGGACTGGCTGCGCCCCTGGGAGGCGACCATCCCGCCGCCCACCCCGGCCGGACCGATCGCGCACCGCCCCACCTACCGCCAGATGATCCGGCACCTGCGCTCCGAGGCGACGGCGGGCCGGATGCTGCCGTTCGTCATCGAGTACCAGGGGCGGCTGGTGGGCCAGCTCACGGTCGCCGGGATCACCTGGGGTTCCATGTGCTCCGCGCACATCGGCTACTGGGTGGACCAGTCGGTCGCCGGGCGCGGGGTGATGCCGACCGCCGTCGCGCTCGTGTCCGACCACTGCTTCCGCGCGGTGGGGCTGCACCGCCTGGAGGTCTGCATCCGCCCGGAGAACCGGCCCAGCCGGCGCGTGGTGGAGAAGCTCGGCTTCCGCGAGGAGGGTCTGCGGCCGCGCTATCTGCACATCGACGGCGCCTGGCGGGACCACATGGTCTACGCGCTCACCGCCGAGGAGGTCCCCGGCGGCCTGGTCGACCGCTGGCGGCGTATCCGCGCGCGGCGGCCCGGACAGCCGGGGAATGCGAACAGCGCCGGAAATTGAATACTTGTTCGAATTAATGCTCGGGGCGACCATCTCGGTACGGTCTCCGGGCATTAAATTTCCCCCTGGGTGGTCCGCTGATCGCATCGATCGCAAAAAAAGCTGGAAATATCAGCCAGATCGTGCGACACACCGGCTCAATTGGCGGATGGCCTTGAGCAAATCCCTCTACCGTGTGAGTCGTGAGCAGCAGCGGCCTCATCTACGCAGTCATCGTCGGGGCCTGGGCCGCCTACTTGGTGCCGATGTGGCTCCGTAGGCAGGACGAGCTGAACGAGGCCCGTCCGACGGAACGCTTCAGTACCGCCATCCGGCTGCTGTCCGGAAGGGCGGGAATGGAGCGCCGGTACGCCAAGGACCTGCGGGCGCGCTCCACCCAGGAGGGGGAGCCGGACGCCGGTGACCCGGACGTCGCCACCGACCCGGTGGACGTCCGGGACTTCGCCGTGCCTCCGACGCGCCGTCAGGTCCGGGCGGACGCCGAGCCCGAGCGGCAGGTGCGGGCGGAAGCCCCGCGCGACCAGGCGGCCCCTGCGGCCTCCAAGTCGCCCTCCGCGCAGGCGCATCCGTCCCGCAACTCCCAGGCACCCGAACCCGAACACGTCCCCGCCCGGCGCGCGCCCTCGGCGCAGGCGGCCGCGGCGCGCGCCCAGCGCACGAAGGTGCTCGCCCGCAGACGGCGCACCACCGTGCTGCTGTTCCTCGCCTTCACCCTCGGCGCGATCGCCGCCGCGGTGGGGGGCCTGGCCCTCCTCTGGGTGCCCGCCGTGCCGGCCGTGCTGCTCAGCGCGTACATCGGCTATCTGCGCCGGCAGGAACGGCGCCGGTTCGCCTTCCAGATGGACCGCCGGAGCGCCGAGGACGCGGCCGCCCGGCTGCGTGAGCGGGCCGGCCAGTCGCGTCGCCGTGCCATGGCCGAGGCGGCCGTCGTCGCCGGCGAGCCGGAGGAGGGAACGGGGCCGCACACCGACCCCGCTCTGTCCGCCGCCCT